>CAZQFO010000041.1:0-13637 GCA_964592695.1 uncultured Candidatus Peribacteria bacterium | reverse complement strand
TTTCATGATGATTAGAAGTATCGTTTTTCTGTAGAGAAAGATTTAAAAACGTAGTGCATATAGGTGTGGAAAATTATTTTTTCGGCAGGACTTCCAAACTTGATCCCATGTCCAAATATGGATTTTTTGTCTTCTTTGAAGAAAAAATTCCTGCCGAGCCTTTTGAGTATTTCGTTGGCTTCGTTCATCGTGATTTGTTTTTCATCGCTGGTGCAGTGAATAAAGCCTTCATTTAGTCGGATGAGATCTATGGCAATTTTGTCTTCTCCACAAACTCGAATTTCGTTTCCAGAAATTTCCATTTCAACTTGCCCGTTTGTGAAGACGAGGACTGCTTTGTTCAATTCTATAGCTCTATCGAAGAGCTGTTGATGGGTCATGTTGGGGGTTTCTTTTTCTCCGATAAACATTTTGAAAAGGGGGTTAAAATTTAAATAATCTTCTGTAGTTTTTGGATCACAGGAATGAGGTTTTTTCCACAGCAGAGGGTGGGAGCTTTTTGGGCTTCGTCATGCCAAGTCCATTCATAATTTTGAATGTTTAAAAAGACATTCAGCGAGTGAGCTAGTCTGACTAAAGCCCGTTTGACTAAAATACTTGGATTTTGGATTTCATAGTTCCCCAGAACCAATACTCCTATCGAGTAATCATTGGCTTCTTGGGCATGCCATGTGATTTCATCAAGATAGTTGAGGAGGAAGATCCTACCGATAGGATCTATCGCAAAGTGATAAGCGATATTTGGGGCAGTTGATCCGCCCCCCCAGTCTTTCTTCATGTGGGATCGGGCAATACGATCAATCTCAATCATGGTCGAGGTTTTTCCTCCGGGATAGAACTTGTGTGCGGAATGATGCACCACTACTTCTGAAATATCTTTTAGGGGTCTTCTTTTTTTCCATAGCCTTGAATTAGTCGGTCTGTAAATGTGGATCATTTTTTAATCGTTAAGAAGTAATATTTCGCATTCGACTCGTGGATTTTTGGGGTTAATTTCGAAATCGAATCCACCTGTTGCCCATTTGTCATTTTTGTAGAGTCTTTCGCCTTTCTTTCGAGAGTCTCCGAGTGCATCCTCAATCCCCTTGAAAACATTGGAGGGGTCGGATCTGCGATCGTTGTGGTAGTAAATCATGGTGTGGAGAAAGAACTTTGTTTTGTCTGGGATTCGATATTCATTTCCTAATTGGCGAATGAAGGTAAGCCATACCCAGTCTTTCCATTCTTCGTACAAGCGATACTTCGGATCGAACTTGGCTCTTTGGGTAGTCCGGGTGTATCCAAGAGGATTTTTGTTTGGGAATTTTTCAGTTTGGATTGTGAAGTTCATCTGGAGTAAAACGCTGTTAGTTTTTTGGCAATTTTTATACCTCGATCGAGTCTGGCTTTTCGCCTATCTTCTGAATAAATTTTCTCGTTTTTCATGAGGTCAATAACGCTCGCAAGAAACCAAATGACTTCTTTTTTCGTTAATTCTTTAGTTTCCATTATCTGTGGATGTTAAAAGCTCATCTTCTCTCTCGTTGTTCCAGATGCTCATAGCGAATCCATGAAGGATCATTTTTGTTGGAGGGTTGTATTTCTCCACAACTGCTTCGAGAATCTTTAGCCATGTATCTTTGTCTGGAGGATCGGTATCAAACCGGGAAGGCGTATCTGCAGGAGAAGGCAGAGCGAGGTCAGAGCGTTTAAGTTTTCCACTCTCCCCTGTGAAGTGTTTGAAGGAAAATGTCCTTCCGAGTTTTTTTCGCAGATCAATGATCTGAGCGTAACTGGATATTTCTCCCATGAGATAGTTGTATTTATCTTCTGATCCCTTCCAACGAAGCAATTCCTTATCGTTTGTCTGGAAATCGATGTAATGAGTGGGAATTTCTTCTGGAGGAGTTTTCATGGGATTAAATCAGGATTAGCGTATCGCATTCGTTTCTGTGGTTTTGGTGGTGGAGCATTGGCGACTGCTCTTTCTCTTTCTTTTTTGGCGGAATTTTTTTCTTTCTCTTTTCTCCACCAAGAACGAATAGTGAAATAGTGGTTTTTGTACTTTTTCCCGTGAGATCCGATGTAGTTGTTTAATCTTTCGATGAAGCGATCCGTTGTTTTTTTTCCCATCAATTCATCTAGCTTGTCTTTCTCTTGTTGGGTCATAGAAACAAAATCCAGAAACTTCTTTTTCTTTAATATTTCTTTTTCTGTTTCACCTTCCCCTTCAACTTCACTTTCACCTTCAACTTCACCTTCATCGTGGGGTACACATGGTGCACTCGTGGTGGACACGTGAGCAGTGTCTATGACTGACAATTTGAAGTTTGGGATGATTTCTTTGAAGAATCGTTTATCAATCCTTTGGTGTTTGGAAAAGCTCACTATGCATCCGTATTCTTCTTTTTCGTGTGTAAATTTCTTTAGTAATCCCTTTCCCAGAAGCTCATTAAGATACTTTTGAACGGAAATCTTGTCTGAGGGGAAAATCTGCATTTTTAGCATTTTTGGTTTCCACTTGAACACACCATGATCATCTGAAAAATTCCAAAGCCCAATAAAGAACAATCGTGTCTGCATGGAACAAGCTACAATCTGTTCGCTTATCCAGAAATCTGGTTTAATTCCACGCATCTTTGCCATTTTTTTATTGGGTTAGGTTTAATTTTCTGGGATTTTTATTTCGTCTACTTTCTTCTGATAAAAGTTCAGAATCTTTTGTTTTGCTTCATCTGCGAGTGACCGGAGATGATCGACTTTGTAAGTTTCTCGTAGTCCTTCGATAATATCTTTGATATCTTTTCCTGAGATGAGGCAGTATTCTTTGATCACTTCTGATATTTTTTTACTGAGTTCGTCACTTGGAGGAGGCGGTGGTTTTGGCTCTTTATCAATTGGGATCATGGCAATCTGGAATGAGAGCTGTTTGTATTCGGACTCTGTGAGGGCTTTTATTGTTTCAATATCTGTGGGGTATAGATCCAGAGTTAATCGAGGAGTATCCTGGATTTTCATCCTGCGGAAATCTTGTATGGAAGCAGTAAATGTTATTTGATCGGGCATTTAGTAGAGGGGTAAAAATGGGGAGTAGATTTCCGGTGTTCTCCCTCGGATGGGGGAAGATAAATCCAGAAAGGAGATATCCTTGGTAACAGCAGGGCAAATCTGGTCATTGAGCCATCGGCAGAACCTGCCTTCTTCCAGAAGAAATTCTTCGTGGAGTTTTTCTGCTTTGTTTTTTGCGACAGCCGGAAGGGAGAGTTTCATTTGAAAAGATTAAAAACACTTTGAACAAACCTCCGGAGAGGTGTGGGCTTTTGTTTTTTCTTTTTAGGTTCGTGTATGAAATCCAAATAAATTTGAGCATTTGAAACTGATGCCGATGTGAACGTGTAGTATGGATCTTCGTAGGTGTATTCGACTCCATGACGTTTTTGAAGTTCGTTGAGCCGGCTGCCAAACTTGTAATAAACCTTGATCAGAACATTCCTGTGAATCACTCTGGTGGGAGAGTTCACAATCAGCTCACAAAGGAGCTGTGCTCTGGATTTTTTGGTTGGGTTAGCATCCATGACCAACAAGGGAGTTACTTTTATGAAATATCAAAATATTCCGGCTCGGTTTGCCGGGCGTGTGAACAGATCGTGTAATACTCACAATCACAGCATTCCTCCCAATTACCACAGGGGTAATAGAGTTCTGATTTTTGAGTAAGCACTACGTTTTTTATGAGAGGATGAAGAACGGACTCCTGATAGTTTTTGAGATCATTAGCCGAGAGAATATAGGAATGAGATCGGGCAAAAGCAGGGTTTTTATCAATGGCTGAGAGTTTCCCGTCACAAATAAGTCCCAATCTTTCTTCAATCGCCATCTGATAAAAAGACATCGAAAGTGGGTATCCAAATTTCAGCGGGCTAAAGGTCAGAATATTGGCGGTGGTTTTTAGGTCGGTAAACAATTTGTCTGTCTCAATCTGAGATCCATCATCGAGTTCGGCTTTAAAGAGCAAGCCTTCCTTAGCAAATACAAAAACTCTCTTTTTTGGCTGATGATTCATTGTCTGGTTCGAATAGAATTCGCCTGCCATCTGATGGACTTTTTTTGACTCTGCTCGTGTTAACTCGTTTAAATTTGTTCCGGATCTTCGAGCCACTGTGGGATAGTTTTCCTCAAAGAAAGATTGCGATTCTGTGAGCCATGCATCAAAGGCGGAGCCAATCCGAAAGTGTGCTTCGTCTTCTTCTATTTCTGACACTTCCAGATCTACATACTTCCTCTGGTACTTCAGTGAACAGTTCTGAAAATCTTTGAGTTTGGAAGCGGTGATAAAGTTCTTGTTTTTTACTGTGTATGGCAGGTATAAAGCATCTCTGGTTTCGAGAAGCTTTTCTAATTCCCCAAGTTCTTTGCATTTGCTATTGGAGAATCCTTTTTTCTCACTTTTTGTGACGATTTTTATACTGAGATCGTCCATTCGCTTTGCGAGGGATTTTTGGGAATCGGTAAGTGAATAGGTCATTTTTTGGAGGGTTCTTTAAAGGAGGCGAAGCATTCGATAAACTTCGTTCGGATTTCGTCTTTTTCATCTTCATTAAATTGAGGGAATAATTCTTTTAGCTTTTCCCCATATTCCGTGAGTTCTTTCTCCGTTTTTATGGCTTCCATTTCTGAAAAAATTTCTTCTTTTGTTTTTTCGTAGACGATGTTTCTGATACTGGATTTTGGGGGATGGGTTTTTTGAGATTGAATAACACTGTCCATTTCTGCTTCTGTGTAGACATCGCCCATCTCTCCGACAAAGAGTCGCTTTTTTACTCGGCTTTCAGCACATTTGAGAATCATGGCATCTGCGTATTTTTTCCATGTATCCTTGTTTGCGGAATAAGCCTCCCATGAAGCAAAGAAGTAAATGGGACAGGCATCCTTTCTATATCCGATAGCCCATGCTCCGAGGATGCTATTTTTAAGAGTTTCAGGAGATTCCTCATGTTCTACGACTGGAATATTGAATCCGGTCTGAGGATCAAAGTGCGTTTTCTTTTTAAAAACCTGTTTTTCCCGAACTACTCCGGAGGCAACAGAATCAAATCGAGGATCTTGTTTGGCGAGGCGATCCAAAAAAGCATCTGCCATAATCAATGTGACGGATGCCTTTTTGGTTTGGTAGTTGGTATATTTCACAGCGAAAATTTCTTTCTTCAGAATATTTGCTCCGATATTGAGAGCCGTTTCCTGAAAATACACGAACTCAGCCGGAGTTAGATCCTTGGCATGAGAATCCCAGATGGTATTTATGATTGCCTTTTCCATCCCCTTATCAACAAAATGCTGAATGGTTTTTTCTCTGGCATCGGTAGTGGTAATGGATTTAGAGTCCGGCATGAGAAAGGATGTGAAGGTAATAAAGGTGTCCGATATACAAAAAGAGGGCAAAGAACAGGTGTCCCTTGAGAAAGGTTTTAAAACTCTTTGGACAAGTCGGATCATCCGAGAGTAATACAGACAAAAAGTTCTTCGCCCCCAACAGAAAGAGGATTGGCAGAAGGATGTATCCGATGATGATGTGTGTCATTTAGATTTTGAATTACGATATTCGATGAAGTCCTGCATGAATTCCCAGAATCTTCTTTTCCATTCTTCACACTCCTCTGGGGTGGCTCTTTCTGAAGACATGGTTACTTTTCTTTCTGGTTTTTCGCCTTGTTTGACGTAGGAAAGTTCAACTCGCATTTAGATAAAGTGGGAAGAATGAGCGGAAATAACTCTGAGAGCCTTTACAAGGGAGGATGTTAATTCTGAGTGCTTGGCATTGAGTGCTGTTCCTTTGTAGTGATTCACGAAATGTTGGTGTTTTTTGTCCAAAAGGAAGGAGAGAAAAACAATAAATGTTGACCACTCGTTGGGAGTGAATTTGTAATTTTTGTCTTTTATGGATAGGGTTGGAGCAACACTTTTTGAAACGTCTTTGGTCATTTTGAGTTAAATTTGATATGTTTTATGTCAAAATTCGACATAATTTATTTCGCAAAATGAAACATATTGAACTGAATTTAGTTTGTCAAACTTTTCAGTATTAAAACATGTCGTTTTTTGGTTCGTTTTTCTTGACAAAGAAAAAAGTATTGCATATAAGGATAAATGCAGCTTTTAAAAAAGTGTCTTATGCCAAAAAATGACCAATCAATTCCAGAAAAGGAAGAAAACAAGCTTTGTCCACTTGATCATCAAGTTCGGGCAAAGGTTGAAGAATTCCTGGACGATAAAGGGTTGAAATCTACAGCATTGGGAGCTGCTTTGATGGGAAAGAAAAAAGTGATTAAAGAGGAAGAAGGAATGCTCCGTAGTAGAGCAAGTCGCTTTTTTAATGGAAAGACTTCTGTGTGCTTGAGAGATATCTATCGAATATCAAAGTCTTTTAATAAGCCTTTAGAATATTTCTTGGGAATAAAAAAAGCATCGTCCAGATCGAGCCAGACAAACACAGCTCATGATAACGGACAAATTGATGCAAAACAGTTTAGTGCAGAGAGTCAGACATTTACGATTAATGATAAAGAAAACCTAAAAGCTGAAGGGCAAAATCTAGAAAAAATGCTAGGCGGAGATCTTTCTGAGGAGGAGAAGCAAAAAGTAGAGGACTTCATGAGTCTTCTGGCTTCGAAAATCCTGAAAAAATAAATAAAAAAGCCAAAAAAGATAGACGGCTGTTTTCATGAAGCAGCATCACAATCTTTTTTTAACCTAGCTTTTGTTCTACTTGCATGAATCAGTATAACTTTAATACCGGAGGTATGAGCCAACCAATTTATATCAGCTTTCAGATCAATTTCATCACTGCTTCTGAAGTAAATATTGGGAGAAGTGATGATGTTCCATTTAAAAAAAACTTTAAATACATTAAATCTGGATTAAGGGTATATTGACTTTTTGAAAAATATTAATCTAGACTTCATGTGAGAAGTTCTGGAATTATCAATCATGGCAGTCTCTGACAGTGTTTTCTCGTTCTAACAGAATTAGTAAAACTATTCGCTTGACTATTATTTATGTACGACCATTTTAAAAACAAATGACAATTGGAGCTTGCCAGTACAAACAACAGAAAAGACATCGAAATAAGTTCGAGAATCTTTACGAAACTGTGAAGGAGAAAAAAATAAATTGTCCCACTTGCGGAAAAGCATTTACCACGGAAAGAAGAAAGCCGTACATCATTTTGGAATGCCAAAATCCAAGCTGTGCAAACTGTGCCGGAAAGAATCCGGGGATTGTGGATTCTAGGCATGGCGGGTATGTGAGAAAATCAGCAGAAGATTCTCGAAAACAAGTACAATCTATTCAGGATCAGATCGATAGAGTGAAGGAACTGGCTGAATTTGAGGCTCTGGATCTGGCATTTGTTATCGTGGAGGAGAAAACAGCACATTCGCCCGGAAGGGAAGGATTTGCAGAACTTATGAATCGAATGAGAAATGGGGAAATTAACTCTTTCCTTTGTTGGAGGGCAAATAGATTAGCTCGAAACATGCGAGATGGAGGAGAAATTTGTCATGCTGTGCAAACAGGTCGCTTGAAACAAATAAAGACTGTTAAGGAGATTTTTGATGAACATACGGACATGGCATACCTTTCTGCTCAATTTGGGCAGTCTACGCAATATAGCATCACACTTTCTCAGGATGTAAGGGATGGATTGGCTTCTTGTCGAAAAAAAGGACTGTTCCCCGGGATGCCTCCAATTGGATTTAGGAAAGGAACAGAGGAGGAGAAAAAAATGTATGGGAAATCTGCAAAGTTCCCAGATCACAACTTCAAGTTCATCAAACCTAGTTTTGAACTGTATAGACAAGGAACTCACTCCTATGAAGAAGTGGCAGAAGAAATGGCAGGGAGAGGGATGACTACTCAGACAGGTCGTCCCATGACGAAAGGATCAATGGAGAGGGTTTTGAAAAATTCCTTCTACTGCAATAAAAATCAATGGAGGTGTAGTAAAACTGGAGTAATTGACGTATATAAAGGGAAACAGAAGCAGACTATTACTAAACAGCTTTATAAAGAGGTTCAAGCCACAATTAACGGAAAAAGAGTTTGTGGAAGTGGAGAGAGGAAACACAATCATATTTTTGCGAAGATGGTTCGGTGTAAATGTGGGAGGTTTTTGATTCCGGCTCGGCACAAGGTTCACGTGTATCTGGAGTGTCATAACAGAAGGGCATGCAAAGCCAGTTTTATGTATAATCAACAGCAACGACCAAAAAAAAGCCTCCGAACAGATGATGTGGAGGGAATGCTTGGGTCTGAATTTGAAAGACTGAGTTTAAGCGGGAATGTGATAGAGGAACTCAAGGGGTGGCTTATTGAAAACAATTCAAAAGAACTAAAACAAACGGAAGAACTCCAGAAAGAGTACATCACAAAAATAAATAGCATTGATCAGGAACTAAAAACATTGAGCAGAAAACTGATTAGTGGACTATTTTCGGATGAGGAGTTTGTTGAGATCCGAGATGAGCTAAGAGAAAGTAGAGCAAAGCTATCTGAGGAAAAAGATAAGCTAGGAATCCATGTGCCGGATGTGCTTGCGGAAACAACTATGATGTTTGGCTCGATCGGGAAAATCCTCAAAAATGAATTTTCTAACCTTCCTACAGAATTAAAGAGCCGTTGTCTTGAACTTTTCTTTGGAACGCTAGAAGCCCAGTCTACAAGCCTCGTAATCAATTATTCGAAGCCCGCAAAAGAACTTCTGAGGGTCAATCCAGAAAATGACAGTATTGAACCACAAAGAAGTCAATCGTGTAGCGAGAATACAGAGGTTTTTGAAACCCCTGTCTCACATGGTGGATTTTGTCGGGGAGATTTTGAACAAAACCGGAAACACTTGCAATCGATTCGATTCGACCGGACACAAAAAATCGTCCAGTATTACTTGAACGATTATTGCGATATTCTTGAAACGAAAAAGCCAAAATTATCCATCCACACCAGAATCATCTATGGCCTTGAGAGTACGAAATAGATTAAGCATATTTCTCCCTTTCTGTACAAAGGCAATGTACTCCTGTGGATTCTTCTTTTTTTCAGCAATAAAATCCCAATCGATTTTTGAATCAATTTCTTTCCGATGGGATTTTTTGCTAGGAATAGTCATATTAAAAATTCATAGTCGTTGGACCCTCTCCAAACTTCGGGTCGACACTACCCGCTCCATAAAAACCCCGTCTTGGAGTTCTCGTCACAACCTCCGTACCCCCTTCTTCCGTAGGAGTCTGTAATTTACCGTCTTTAGCGTCTTGCACCTCAAGACTAAGTTGTTCACCGCCATCTCGATTGACGGCAGAGACACTATTTTCATCTGTTTTTCGGAAAGTAATAATTCGCCGCATCCCATCCTGACGAAGAATGCTTATCCCGACCTCAGAAAGATTCGTTTCTATTTGGTTCAACCTTCTCATTAACCATGTAGAGTTTTTCGGAAAGCTACTATCTCTCGTATCTATGTTCATGCCCTCTGCAAGGATTTTAAGCTCATTTAAAAGGTCTGTAGGTTCGCCACTCCACTCAGATTGATTTTCCATGAAAGCAATAACAACAAGAGCCACCGGATCAGAATATAAGACCTCTTTGTTCTGAGCGTTCAAGTTCCGGTCGTATGCGGACAAGAATTTCTCCTGTGAATACCCAAGAGCAACCGCTATGGCACTTCCCCATTCACAAAAATCCGCCATCCGTGATGGGGATTCTACGATTATATCTGGACGAATACGAAGCACTTCTGCAAGTATGTCAAAAACTCCACCAAGGATTCCAGGAAGTGCCGCATCAAAATCAGAAAGTAACATTTTTTCACTCCTTCTTTTTTCTCGTGGGACCCGATCCAACTTAAATAAGATCGCTCTCTCTAGTAAGTCTGGCTTCGTGGCAACCAAATTTATTCCATTTATGATCAGACACCTCTGCATTTGGTAAATGATGTCTTCGTCGTCTGAATAAAGTTCTCGCTTAGAAAAACCACCACCGGTTACGACTTTGCAAAGTTCGTCTGAGATCCAAGGTTTTATCGGAGAAGCATTATCATAAACGGCACACCAATGATGGGAGAGGTGCTGAACCAGTTCCTTTATTGATTGAGGAAATCCAAGTACTTCGACCTTCGATGGATCAATAATTCTTCGAAGTAGTTTACTCAATGTAGATTTTGCTGATCCTTGTGCCCCATGAACGATAGGGATTGGATGTGGGAAGTCCGGAATAAAACACGATACAAGCAAAACCAAAACTAAAATCTTCTGGTCCTCTTCTTGAATATTTACAAACTCAAGAAATTTCTTCACATCTCCGACTGCGGTCGGTGTTATTTGACCCTTCTGATGAGATTGCCGGCGAAATAGGATCGGAGGTGTTGAAACTACTTCCCATCCCTTCTGGGTAATTTTCACAGCCTCCCAATCATTATTTGATAAATCGTACCAAAGAACCTCATCCTTAAATGCGACTCTATTGAAAAGATCAAATGAATTTCCATTCGCATGACACCGCCCCTCCAAGACGTTCAAGGCATTGCTTACAGATTCGTTATTTGGAACTTTTTCATACTCTTCCCAGTAGGAATTAGACAGCCATTTTTTAAAAAGAGAATGACGGCATGGACGAACCTCCAAATGCCCCGGCACTGGAAACTGGACATAAATTTTGTCTAGTTCGTCTCGAAACAGCTTAATATTAGGATTTGCATTAACTAAGGCCACTATTTTGTCCGCCTGTGATTCATTTTTTGAATCCCCATCGGCCTTTATTCTTACGTCACATTCTTCATTATCGTCTTGATCTGCTCCTGTACTATCTTTTTCCGCAAATTCATTCCGATTCGTTTTTTGCTTGTTCTGTTTTTCGAGTTCAGCTTTTATGACTGGAGACAGCTCCCCGAAATACTCAAAAATAGCTCTTCCTTCAAGCCCTAAAATATCTCGAACAAAGGTGTATGGACTATGGTCTCCAGTGAAATGATGAGTCCCAGTATTCACAAGAATATTTTTCTTCGTATCTACGAAACACCCCTTTCGACCAGGCTTGTCATCGCAGAAGTTCACTTTTCCATTACCGCTGTCCTTTTTTTCCCAACTGAAATGACCCGCCACCATGTCTTCTACTTGAATCGTATTGTGAATAAGATTGAAAACATCGTCCCCGTCGTGGTGTTTGTGTTCATTTTCTACGTAATTCTGAGCTTCTACTACTGCTCCTAACTCCATGATTTCAGCCAAAAGGACTGATCGTGTATCTGGAGTGATGAACAAAATTTCTCCTTGTATTTCATTCTCATCCTTCACGTTCCAACTCCCCGGAACCCGACAAATTCGACCCACATTTGCACATGCTGAATCACAAGGAAATTTAATAACCCCTTCAAGCTCTTCTCGCAACTTGTTGTAGCCACTTTTCCATAAATTTGGACCTGTTGAATCGATTTCAATCAAATCGCCTATGTAGTGAATATGAAGTCCGTTTCCGGTAAAGTTGGCAACAGTAAATGAGGCGAACTTCGTACTTTTCAATTTCGCTAGAAGTTCATTGCATTTGTTTCGTACTGCTTGCGTATCATCTGGACTGTTCCCAAGCCCTAGTTCTTTCCGAATATCAATATCGAAGAATATCCAGTTCCTCGTTTTGACATCTTCGTTAGATGCTCTGGATGTTTTTTCTGGGCTTACGCCCGGAAGGAAGAATAAATTCTTCTTCTCGTTGGTATCGATGTCTGCAAAGTTGATTGCCTCAACATCTGTCAATGTTCCAAACTGTAGAACTCTGTTTGAAAGCTGTAGAGCTTCAAAAAACTGAGTTAATTCGGTTTCGGTTGTGGTTGAATTCATGAGAATATGGAAATATGAAATATAAATAATGTGATTACACGTTGGTGATTCTGTGTTTTAGGGTTTTGAGCTCTTCTGTAAGAGTTTTTGCGTCTACGCTTAAACTCCGACCCCAAAATCGATTCGAGGCATGATGTACTTTCTCTGTTCCTCTAAATACGAAGTAAACTCGGTTGCCCTCCTCTTTTCGCATATCGACCATGGGTAGACCACTTGCGGAAAGTGCGGCGGCAAGATTGGTGTCGTTCGTTTTAAAATCTGTCATCTTTATAGAATTAGGAATCACTAAAAAAGCCCCCTAAGTTTGGCGACTTTTTAAAAAGTATCTCTCCTAATTTTCTACCTCGATTCTACCTCGGTTCTACTACTTGGTTTTAGGAAGTATTTGGCTACTAAGGATATAGCCCCCTGTTACTGTTTTAAGGTAATCCTCTATTTGAGGAACACACTTTTTTAATTTGGCTTTTTCACCATTAGCAAAGGCTTGAGCTGTTAATCTTTTACCATCTGAGCTACTGTTGTTTGATTTTATAAAATCTTGAATTTCTTCATGAGTCATAATTTCATCCAAATTTTCGTACAAAAAAAACATGAAATAATAAGTATTACTTTCAGGTGGAACCACCCCTACAAAGATGTCATTCATGTAAACCTGCCCACTATCTTCATTAAAATCAATCGTTTTAAGTTTTTTCCTAGAATCTCTTTTTAGATCACTTAAAAACGGCCGAGAGAGGTCATTGAAAATATCTAGGATATCAATTCTAACTCTGAAATCATCCCCATTAAAATTAAAACCATGAATAGCAATTGCTCCATTGTTTTGTAGAAAAAATAATACTCCAATAGGGAGAATCCCAGGTGTTTTTAGCGGAAACCCCAAATAGACTTCAAGGATGCCACAATCCTCTTTGATTTTATGGATTTCAGACAAAATCCGACTTATCTGTTTTTTAGGAGGCAGGAGATTGTTTGTAGGGGATTCAACCTTCCGATCCCACCACAGCTTCAGTAATTCACTTATTCTAGTTTCTATTGCTTCGTAATCCGCTTCATAACCAACAAATTCAAAATTTCCATGTCTGATCTTAGTTTTCCCCTGAATGTGCTGAAACAGCTCGTTCATAAACAACGAACACTCTTTCGTGGATCTGAAATCAGAAATCCCCACTGTAAAAATAGCATTTTGATTGTCATGTACGATGACGCTCGATTCAAGAAATTTCCGAATAGAGCTAATTTCACTCAAATCAAGTTGTTCATCTGAAAGAACTAGCTTTTCAGTTTTTGGGATTATTCCTCCGTTTGAGAATAAGGGAACAATAAATTCTCCCTTTTTAAAAACTGAATAACGAAGACACATCTCGCATCCCCACTCCATTGAAACACTTTTTTCGCTGAATTTTAAATCCTTTTGAAGAAGGTCATAACCTTGCAGGTCAAAAGCACCACCTACCTCTTTTCTGACTCCTTCGTCTTTTGTCTCCACTGTCTTCCCCTGAGCAGTGAATTGATGCAAAAAAAGTAACTCTCTCGAAAAATCCTTAATATCCATATTTATATAAATTATTCTGCCGCACAATTCTTCTTACGATAAATTTCTGGCTTTACAAGAAAAAAAACTCAAACAACGCTCTCAATATATATCCCACTTCCCCCCAAACAAACCACCCCCACACTCCTCCTTAAATCTCCTACTATCCCAATCCCACACAATCACTACAAAAACCTATCCCACTGTTCAGGAAATTCCCCTGCACCCTTCAATTCTGTAAGAAT
>CAZQFO010000040.1:0-13688 GCA_964592695.1 uncultured Candidatus Peribacteria bacterium | reverse complement strand
TCTTCTTTTTTGAAATCTTCGATTTCAATTATTCCTGCCGAAGGCTATTGTTCTTATTTTTTGTGCGGGTGTTTTGGATTAGATACATGGTAGTTGTTCATTGATCAAACAGACGAATTATATTCTTATGAAAATGATTGTCAATGTTTTTTTATCAAAAGTCGTGACTAGGATTTAGGCAAAAAAATACAATTTTATGCATCAGTTATCCAAAAACGCATCTAAAATCCGTTGAAACACACTCCGTATTTGGAGAAATTACTTGAAATCCGTGGAGATGACATGTTCGAACCCAAAGAACCCCAGTCACCAAGTGGGGATTCGGGGGATGGAAACACGAATTTAAAATCTGGCGGAGAGAGCGGTCTGGAGTACGAACTTTTCTGATGATTTTGATAAGATTTTCACCACTCTTCTCACAATCATTATATTGGGTAACCACAAAAGACAAATCTCCCCTATAAAACCTTTCCTTATTCGGAAAAAAAATTAACTAAGATTTATACACCTATCACATAGCTGTTAAATTCGTATTGTGGATCAAGTTTAGCAAGTTCAGTTCACGGATCGTAGTTCCAATTTCATCAAGCGGTATTAGATGTTTATCAGATATACTTTTTATTGTAGTAACTTTGCTTGCTCCAATGCCAATAGATCCTGCTCTGCTTTCGGTAAGATGCCTGCGTGCTAAAAATAAGTATGTTTCTCTTGCCATTTCATCTAACTCCCTTTTTGTAGTTCCAATTGCATGAAACGGAATACTATCGTCTTTGATAATGCCTTTAATAACCCATAAAAGACCTATGTTTCTATCTGCTTTATTATTCTGTGCGTTTTTTCTAGCATTCTGAAGGTGTTTTTCGGCAAGCTTTGCGGCTTTTTCCTTATTCTGGGAATTTAGATATTTCATCAATTACTCTTCTTCCATAAACTCCCGACAAAAATTCAACGGTTGTCGAAGATGGCCAACCTTCAGGAGCTCCAAGTTCTTTCAAATTTCCCTCGTTGTCAAAAAGGGCTTGGAATTCACCTGAACTCATTAGAGAGTCGTAATGTTCCCATGCTTCTTTGCCAGTTAGCCCAACGTGAGATGTCGGTCTTAAGCTTTCAAATTTGGACATTTTTTAAAAATTAGGAATTATAAATGCTAAGTCATTGTGCCAATACCCTGGTTTTTATCAAGCCCTTCTGACATATTTTACAGTTTTTTCAATATAGGGAGTGATGTTACGAACTTTTATGCAGTTATAGACTCAAAAAAAAGACGTCCCAAAAAAGTGTGAGTTTGAGTAGTGAGGGAAAAATTTTCGCAAAAATGAAAGTACTTTATTCTAGTTCTAGTCTCTAACACTAATCACCCAATACTCTGTACTCAAAAATTGTGCGAAGCGAAAATTTCGTGGCGGAGAGACAGGGATTCGAACCCTGGAAGAGCTTGCACCCTTAACGGTTTTCAAGACCGCCGCATTCGACCACTCTGCCATCTCTCCGCAAGTCAATGTGTGGATTTTATTAACAAGGTCAAATAAATCAACTTTTTATCGTTATTTTAGAAATTTCATTTTTCTGTTAGTTTTCCTTATTTAGCTACATTTTCAAATCTATTTTCTCGTATTACTGCTACTTTTACTTCACCTGGATATTCACAGTCTTTTTCAATCTTTCTTGCTACATCAAATGATAATTTTTCTGATGTAAAGTCATCTACTTCTTTTGAGTTAACAAAAACACGTACTTCTCGACCTGCTTGGATAGCAAATACTTTTTCTACTCCTGGAAATGATCCTGCTATGGCTTCAAGTTCTCGTAGTCTTTTTATGTATTTTTCCATAGTCTCTCTACGAGCCCCAGGACGTGCGGCTGATATCGCATCTGCGGCTTGAAGAATCCTGGATTCAATCGTTTCATAAGGAAAGTCCTCATGATGCGATTGCATTGCTTTTATGATTCGTGAGTCAATTCCAAATTTTTGTAAAATGTCCCTTCCTAGTACAGCATGTCCGCCTTCTACTTCATGAGAAACGGCTTTTCCAATATCATGAACCAGGCCGGCCTTTTTGCATACATCAGGATCGGCTGATGGGAGTTCATTGGCAATAGCTTCGGCGATATATGCAACTTCTATAGAATGCTTTAGTACGTTTTGTCCGTAGGAAGTTCGAAATCTCAAACGACCAATAAGTTTTAATACCTGTTCTGAAAAACCTGAAACACCTGTGTCATAGCAGGCTTTTTGTCCAAGCTCCAGGATAAGTTTTGCGGCAGAATCTTGAGCCTTTTTTACAGATTCTTCAATGCTAGAGGGGTGAATTCGACCATCTTTAATCAATTCTTCAAGGGCTACTTTTGCTACATATCTTCGGAACATATCGAAGCATGAGATAGTTATAGTGCCAGGGGTGTCATCAACGATTAAGTCAACACCTGTCATTATTTCAAATGCATTGATATTTCTTCCTTCTCTTCCTATTATTCGTCCTTTTATGTCGTCTGATTCGATCTTTACAACAGAGACTGTGGCTTCAGAGCTTACGGATGCAGCATAGCGTTGAATTGATTGCACAATGATATTTGATGATTCTTCATCTGCGGCCAGTCTCATTCCTTCTACTTTTCTAGTTAATGTGTCTGCTAGTTCTGGGGCGATATCAGTCTCTAAACGTTTAAATAATTCTTTTTTGGCTTCATTTTTTGTTAAATTTGAAATTTTTTCTAGTATTTTGTCTTGTTCTCCCAACTTAACATTGAGTGACTTTTTTTTTGATTCGAGGTCAGTTATGGATTTTTCATATTCTTCTTTTGCTTGTTCGAGTTTTTCGGATTTTTCTTCTAATAAAGATTCGCGTTTTAGTATTCTTTCATCTGCTATAGTCTGCATTTTTGACATTCTTTCTCTCATCTGAATTTCTTCTCTTTTTAGGTTTTCACTAAGTTGGTTTACATGTTTTCGTTCTTCTCTGGCGATTCTATCTGCTTCGATTTTTGCGCTTTTTCGAATTCTATCTGCTTCTCTTTGTGCAGATTCTTCGATCATTTTTGATTTTGGGCGCATATAAAAATAAGTACTTCCTATGCCTAGTAAAACCCCGCCGCAACCGATTAAAATTGTTAAAGTCTCCATCTCGAAATTTAATTATAAATAGTTCGGATGGTCTTCCTTTTTTAATACACAAATCTGAGAGAAAAACTAAGTAAATTCAGTTTATATTATTATATAATGAATAATGCATTAGCAGGTAGTGTTTTTATGTAAATATTCAATAATAAAGAAAATCCTAAAGAATCCATCCTGTAATCGATTCTATTAAATTTTATATAGGAGTCAATGGAAAATTTTATATCGATCGATTTATTTTTTTTCAATTATTTCTTTTATTGCGGGATCAAATTTATCAATTGATAGCGTTCGAATTGGGAATGGAATAACAATTCCAGCTTCTGCAAAATCTTTCTTTATGTTATGGATAACAGAGGCTTGGACTCCCCACCATCTAATACTAGAGTCTAACCAAAATCTTACTTCTAGATCGACTGAAGATTCTCCAAACTCTAGTGCTAATACTTCTGGAGCAGGATTTGGTGTGATTTCTTCAATTTTTTCTAATGATTTCATAGTAATTGATTTTACTTCTTCTAAATTTGTTGAATAGTGTACTCTTAGGTCAATTGTGATACGACGATATGGGTTTGCTGTATAATTTTGTATAATGTCAGTGAGCATTTTTGCATTTGGAATTATAATTACAATCCCATCAAATTGTTTTACTTGTGTAGTTCTTACGTCAATTTCAACAATTTTTCCAAATTTATCTCCGATTTTAATGAGGTCTCCAATTTTGAACTTTTTTTGGGTTAGTATAACAACACCTGCAATAACATTTGAGAGGAGGTCTTTAAATGCAAATCCAATTCCCAATCCAAGAAATCCAATTATTGATGATATATTAATATCAACAATGCTAAAGGCGATAATACTTCCTAATATAACAATTCCAAAGTAAACGGCTCGTGAGGTCAAGAGTAAAACTTCTTCGTGGATATCATATTTAGCTCTAGAGCTAACTCTATTTACTACAATTTTACTGATTAATGCTGCGATGAAAAATGAGGCTATGAAAACTAGAAATGCCAGAATCCACCATGGTGCTGCACTAAAAAAAGTAGCAAATCCTGTTTTTTCGGATCCTTCTGAGGCTGCGTATGCAATGGAGATTAGATTCATTTATTGGGTATGAGTTTGGTGTTTTTGGATTTTAGAATTTATTACAAATATATCTAAATCCCCTTATTATACCTTATTTCTTAGGGATTTTCAAGTAAAATGATTTGACAAGTCCGTGGTAATGAGGTAGCGCAGTAATTACCGTTTGAGTGTGCTAACTGAATTTGTGTGATTATAGTATGTATCTACAAATGATATTCCGTTTACTTGTTTGGTGAACAGTGCTCGAAAAAGGGTTTCTGCTGTTTCTCCTCTGTTGTAATATGCATCTGGGGACTTAGAATCTATGAAATAGTTTTTTGATAGAAAATATTGTGTGTATGGAGTGTGCCATTGTTCATTGTTAGGTGGTGGGATTTCAATTTCCAGAGCTTGGCTGATCATTTTTATGGCTTCTGCTTTACGGACTTTGCTTCCTGGACGAAATAAGCCGTCTGGGTAACCGTTTATCCATCCTGCTCTTTTGGCGAAGCAGATGTATGGAGCATACCATTCATTGGCATGTACATCAGGGAAGCATGGATATTTTACGTTGAATGGAATGATTCTCTTTGTGTATACTAGAACTTTTAGGAGTTCAGCTCGATTGACAGTTTTTTCTGGTTGAAAGGTGTTATTAGGATATCCTTTGAATATTCCTTGAGAGGAAAGCCAATTTATAGCTTTTGCATTTACATGATTTTTATCAATGTCAGTGTAGGGGATAAAGTTATTTCTTTTGGGGTTGGTATTTACTTGATGTCTATCAAATAGTTTTGCATGTATGGTGATGGGGTTTCGGCTTCTCTTGAACATGGTATGGCCTAGTGGGGATTCAGTAGTGCCTATGTGACATTTAAATGTGCGATCAGGAGAGAGCCAATTTATTGTAATGGGAAGGGATTTTGATACGGTTGAAAATGGAAGCAGAGGGAGATCAGTACTTATGCATTGAACGAAATAGTATTCATTTTTTTTTATCTTATAGTCGGTCCAAAATTTCCCCCCCTCTCCAGCTCTTTTGAATTTAGTGAATTCTATGGATTTTGAAGATGGGATTTGCCAATTTTGGAGCTGACCAGGTCGGATTTTTGTAGTAATTGGTATCGAAGTGGTGCTGAGGGCAGAGATAGTTCCGTTTAACAAAGAATCTGAAAATCCCATTTTGCAGGAAAACTCTCTATTTGCTGCATACCATTCGATTCGGATTGGTAGCGTTTTTGATGTTTGAGTAATTGGAAGTGTGTTTTCAGTTTTTTGTTCAATACATTCTACATAGTAATATTTATTTGTAGGGAGAGGTGTGTTTGTCCAAAAAGATGTAACTTCTTGGGAAGTGATATATCTGGAAATTTCTGCTGGTGTCTGGGCGTGAGCGGCGTTTAAAAATCCAAAACTGATGAGGGAAATGCTGAATATAGATATTTTAATATTTTTCATTATTTGTTGGCTTTAGTTTAGTTCTGAAGTATTTGAAACTTATTCCACCAATTCTAAAGCTTTTTCTTTAGTTATTCTCCTTTTGGTACTTCTTCGTACATTTCTTCATCCAATTTTGGTGAAGGTGGATTTAGTAAGGTTTCCATTTTTTCGGTTCCTATTAGTTCTAGTGCTTGATTTAGAATTGGATCTATTTCATTTTCAAAATCTTCACGGGTGGTTTTTATTATTACGTCTGGTGTAATTCCTTCGTTGTGAATTGATCGACCAGCTGGTGTAAGCCATTCGGCAATGGTTACTTTTAAACTGGATCCGTCTGAAAGTGGTAACACATTTTGAACAGAACCTTTTCCAAATGTTTTTCGTCCAAGAACTAGTCCTCTTTTGTGATCTTGGACAGCTCCTGCAAAAATTTCAGAGGCTGATGCAGATCCTTCATTAACTAGAACTATCATTGGGATGGTTGTAAATGATCCATCTTTTCCGCTTTTTAGATCTCCTGATTCTCCAAATTTTCTACCTTTTGTTTTAACAATTACTTTTTGATTGAAAAATTCAGTTGCTACATCAAGAGATGCATCTAGTAGTCCCCCACCATTATTTCTTAGGTCTAAGATAATTCCTCTTGGAGAATCTAATAAAATTTGTGGAATTTGTTCATTAAATTCTCTTATACTATCTTCTCCAAATTGAGATATTGAGATAATTGCAATGTCTTCTTTGAATTCTGATTCAACGCTTTCTACGTAGATATTGTCTCTGACAATTTCAATATCTATGGGACTAGGTTCTTCTGCTCTCAGAACTGTCAGGGTGACTTTTGTTCCTTTGGGGCCACGAATTTTTGTGACGGCTATTTCTGTAGACATATTGATTGTTAATTCATCGTTTATTTTATAAATAATATCACTCGCTTGTAGGCCTGCTAGTTCTGCTGGAGCACCTTTTAGTGGGGTGATAATCACTAAATTGTCATCACGGGTAGTAATTTCTGCGCCAATTCCTTCAAACTCGCCTGAAATTGATTCTTCGAATTCAGCCATTTCCTCTGGATCCATAAATGTTGTATAAGGATCTACCAGGGAGTTAACGAGTCCTTTTGTGGCACCATATACTTGTTTTTTTGTATCAAAACTTTCTTGGTGTAAGTAGTTTGATTGCAAAATATCCCAGGTTTCCCAAAATATTGATAGGTCTACCTCATCTTGATTTATTTTTTTGTCATTTTGTACTGATCCAGAATTCAAATTTTCTACAATATTTTCGATTTGATTTCCAATGTCTCCTGATTCAGTTTTTACTGATACATTACTTGATTTTTGTTGGGTTGTTTCCTGGCTGAGACTCCATCCGAGTATAAATCCTAATATCGGAAGGATGAGAAAAAGAATAAAGCGAATGTTTCTTTGTAAATGTGGCATAAATAGCAGTATTAAATTATCAGGATAATGTTTTTTTATAGAACATGATCGCTATGCGGAATTAAAAAATGATCCATCTTCGTTGCACTACGACGTGACAAGTAATAATAAAGAAATGAAAACAATGAATGGGAAAAAAATAATTTTTCTATTTTCCGATTACGAGTATTTATTTATATGTGAATTGTGATAATGAATCTCTAACCATGAGATTTTATGAATGGGTGAAAAAAAAACAAGAATTTTGTTGCATTTTGAATGATTATCAATAATACTGATATGGATATGGATGAACTCCCCATAATGGGAATACTGCTTTTGCTTTCTGGGTTCTTCTCTGGTGCAGAGATTGCGCTTTTTTCTGTGGGACACGAAAAAATACATGCTTTAAAAGCAAATACTAAATCTAAAGCTCAACTCAGAAAAATATCTAGACTTGAATTATTGAAATCTGATCCATCTAAGTTGTTGGTAACTATTTTGATTGGGAATAATGTTGTTAATGTGGCTTCTTCTGCTTTAGCAACAATGATGGCTCAGGATTTTGCTTTGAAATCTGGATTTGCTGGGAATACAGGTTTGGTTATTGGGATTGTGACTGGTGTGATGACATTTTTGATTCTTTTATTTGGAGAAATTACTCCAAAATCTTTTGCTCACAAACATGCAATTCGGTTTTCTATATTGGTGGCGCCAATTCTTTCTTTTCTGCAGCTTATTCTTTTTCCAATTGTGATCCCTTTAGCAAAGCTTGTGAATAAGTTTTCTGGAGAGGAGACGCCAAAACATGGTCTTTCTGAGGATGAGTTGAAGGCTGCTGTTGAACTTTCTGAGAAAGATGGAGAAATTGATCAGGAAGAAAAAGAGCTGGTTGAGAGAGTATTGGAATTTGATGAGCATTCTGTAGAGAGTATAATGACTCCTCGGTCAAAAATTTTTGCATTAGAAGATACTACTTCTGTAGTAGAAACTTTAGAAAAAAATAAAGATCGTAGGTTTTCTAGAATTCCAATTTTTCATAAGAATCTTGATAATATTTTGGGGGTTGTAACTATTCATAGGATAGTTGAACGCTTTGCTGATAAGAATCTAAAAAATCTTAAGGTGGCGAATCTTCGTTTGATTTCTCCTATGAAAATTCCAGTAACGATGAAAATTGATACGTTGCTTCGAGAATTTCAGAGACAAAAAATGCATTTGGCATTGGTTTTGGATGAGCATGGGGGGACGGTTGGACTTATTACGATGGAGGACGTGTTAGAGGAAATTTTTGGAGAGATTCAAGATGAAAGTGATGAAGAAGAATATTTGATTCGTCGGTCTGGAAAACATAAATTTACGTGTTCTCCTGATATCGAATTGGAACAAATTGAAGATTTCTTGCAGAAAGAATTGGAAAAAGATTCACCAGAAAGATTTCCATGGGAATTGGAGGAAGAAAATAAAACTTTGGGGTATTTTATATTGGATAAATTAGAACGGTTTCCGGAGGCTAAAGAAAAAATTGAAACGGAGGCCGGAGATGTTCGGTTTGTGTTTACTGTTTTGAAGGTAGATGGGGAACGTATGGGGATTGTGGAGTTGAATTTGATGAAGATGAAGGGGGAGATGTAAAATAAAGAAGACTGATGAAGTTCCAAAAATTCAATCCTTTATGTCGTGCTGAATAGTTAGTTTTTTTCTTCATTTTTAAACATCATTTTTTCGTATTTTTCCAGCATTTTTATAAGTTGTTGTCGGTCAAATTCAAGTTCTTGATGTTGTTGGAGTAGATATAGGATGAGGTCTGCTAGTTCTTTTGAAAGTGTTTTTACAAATGTTTCATTAGTTCTCAATGAGTTTAATTTTGTAGTTGTGGAGGTATGATCTGCTGCAAAAATAAATGTCCACCAGTAGGATATTTTTTCTTCAATTTTAGGGTCTTCAAATTTTACTAGTGAAAAATCTGCTTTTTCTTCTATGAATTTATCGAATTCAATGAAACAAATTTTTCCGGCTTCATCGTTTATTAATGAAATAAAGGCCAGGATGGTGAGTGATGGGATTTCATGATTGATTAAGAGGATGACGAGATCTAGATGGTTTGGATGGACAGTAGAGATGATTCGAGCTAGTTTGTCGTCAAAACTTTTTGATTTTTTTTCGTCTTTTTTGATAGCAGCAATTTTTGCTTGTGCGACTTTTAGGCGTTCGCTAAAGACTTCATCCGATTCGGAGGCTCCTTCGGATCCTTCTCCCATCATCAGTCCGTCGAGATTTTCTGCAGATTCTGACATTTTATAATTTAAAAGTTAAAAAGTCCGTAATGTTTTATAATGGAAAGTGAAGATAATTGCAAAAAAAAGAGCCAATATCGTTGGCTCCATAAGTCTGTAACATTAATTATGAAAAAGGAAGGCTGTAGAGCCTTTGAACATGACTGTTACACGGAATTAAAAAATGAAAACAATAACTGGTGGGTAAAAAATTATTTTACTATTTACTAATGGCTTCAATATTCACAAATTTTAAAGCATATCGTCGTCCGTCGAAACGTCGGATTGCTTTTTCTGTAAAGGTAACAGTCCCCTTTTTTCGTGCATAAAGAGTGAAATCTCTTCCGATTGAGACATTTTCACCTGCACGAAATTTGGTTCCTTTTTGTCGTATGAGGATTTCTCCGGCGTTTACGGATTGGCCGCCAAATCGTTTTACTCCTCGCCTTTTGGAGTTGGAGTCTCGACCGTTTTTACTGGATCCGCCTGCTTTTTTGTGTGCCATTTGTTGTTGTGGTTTAGATTATAGAGGTTAGGATTGTTCAAAACCTTGTGTATGGTATTTATTTGTGGGGGGATGTCAAAAAGATTTAGTTTTTTTACCTTTTCTTGTTTTGTTGAAATGTTTTTTTCTTCGACTTTGTGTGTGGTGTCTAATTAATGATGGGGCATCACTTTATTTCCCAATCAATCCCCTTCTTCCCAGAAAACTCCAATATTTGATTTGTTTTCGAAAAATGTTTGCATCCAAAAAATCCGTTGTGGGCGGAAAAGGGTGATGGGTGAGCGGCTTTTAGTATGTGGTGTTTTTTTGTGTCAATGATGTTTCCTTTGTTTTGTGCGTATCGTCCCCAGAGTAAAAATACAATTCCCTCTTTTTGATCATTTAGTTCTTGAATTACACGGTCGGTAAATTGTTCCCATCCTTTTCCTGAATGTGATGTGGGGGTGTTGGCTCGGACAGTTAGGGTGGCATTGAGTAGTAGTACCCCTTGTGCAGTCCATGATTCTAAATTTCCATGATTTGGAATTGGTAGGTCGAGGTCATCATTAATTTCTTTGTAGATATTTTGAAGCGATGGGGGGATTGCTATGTCCTTATTAACCGAAAAGCAAAGACCATGGGCTTGTCCTGTTCCATGATAAGGGTCTTGCCCGATGATGACTACTTGTGTTTTTTCAAATGGACAGTGATCAAATGCTGAGAAGATTTGATTTGATGGTGGATAGACTTGTTTTCCGGATTTAATATCGGATATGATGAATTGTTTTAGTTCTTGGAAGTAAGATTTTTGAAACTCATTTCCTAGGACTTGTTTCCAGCTGGCTTCGATTTGGGGATTTGAGGATGATTGGGAAAAAGATTTTACCATCTTATGAAATTGTGCTATAAATCAATAAATTCTTTTACGGATATTTCCATTTCTTGAATAATTGCTCTCAATGTCCCTTTGGGTATATCTCCTCTATGTTTTTTAGGAATGGTGATATTCTTTTCTGAATTAAAATAAACCAAATGCTTGCTTGTTCTAATAAGTTTGAATTCGGCTTTATTCAGTTTTTTGACTAACATTGCATAAGAAGTAACAGAAGCTTAGGCAGGTAGTAATTCTTTTTTGATTTGATATGTATTGATACTTTGATAAGGGTTTTCAAATGTTAAATCTTTTTGAATTTTTTTTCTTGCTTCAAGGCAGCTCTCAATCGCATCTACTGCATTTTTGTATGCTTCTTCAAGTGTTTTTCCTGAAGCAATACATCCTTTTATTGATGGTACTACTGCAGTAAAGATGCCATCTTCATCTTGGAAATAATGAATGATGATTTTTATTTGAAAATTTATTTTTAGTGTAATATGAGCTTTATTTCCCCATTATCTTTTTCAAAACATCTGTTTTATGCATAGTTAATGCTCCGAGGGCAAATATAGCTAAAATGAAATCAATTCCGGGGATTATGGTCAAGAGAAGTGCTATTGTAGCAATAACCATGAATTTCTTACTTCTTTTTTTCTCTTTTCTGAAATATTTATTAATCGTAAATCCAGTGAATATTGGGAGGGTAATCAGCTCAAATAGGCAGATCGTTATTGTGAATCCTAGTAACAATAGTATTCCGATAGGAATTCCTATAAAGCTGATAAACATGAGAAGAGCTCCTAATAAAAGTGATGTTAGATATAAGATACCAACTAAGAAGCTTTTCCAGTGTTTTTGACGCATTATGGTGGCTGTTTCTCGGTAAAACCCTTCGAAGGCAAAATACAGTAAGGAACCAAAAATGAATAGAAATAGAAATTTATATAAATAGCATGTAATAAATGACCAGGAATTTTTATATACTGGATTAAAGTCTCCTTTTACAATTTTTCGTAAATTTTCAACGGATTCTTTAGAAATATTAGAGGGAACATTTAGGGTTAAATTTCCTCGAATTTGGCTTTGAGGATGTACTTCTAGTATTTTTTTAGTAGAAATTGTTACATCTCCATCAATGACTCCTTTAAATATTAGGGTTTTAGATGACAGTTCACCGTTTCCCAATACTAATCCGGAGAAATCTAACGATTTTGTCATTATGTTAATATCTCCTTTTATGAGTGAGTCATCGGTAACGGTTACTTTTTTCCCTCGGATTATTAAATCATCTCCAATGTCATTACTTACGGTGATTTTTTTTCCTGCGATTCTGGCATCATCTCCTATGCTTCCGGCAATATCTAATTGTTTTCCTGCAACAATCAAATCTTCTCTGATTCCTTGATTTATACTGATTTCTTGGCCTGCGATAACCACGTCTCCATTTATTTCGGAGTTAATTTCAATATTTTTTCCTGCTGCATAATAGTCGTTGTTTATTATTTCAGAAATGATGATGTTTTCATTTTTATTTGCACTTTCTTCGTGAAGTATCCACCAGGCTGATGAGGTACATGTTAAAATAATTCCGAAGGCAATGATGATTTTTTTCATTTTTATTTTAGATTATATGAGGAAAAAAGAACGATACTAATATAATGTACCATTTGTAAAAATACAAATTTTTTGTGATGTGAGATTTTGAATGTGTGTCCTCTTTTTTGGATTGCAAATTTATGTATACATTGTTGGTGGTCTATGGGCTCGTACTGCTTTTCCGTTTTTTGCTCTTCCTTTTCCCAAAAAATCATAGGTTTCTATTCGTGGAGATCGTCCTCCTCCGGGATAACTTGCTACTCTGGCAATTCCATCAGTTGGTGACTCCAGAAGGATTACGCTATGTGTTTTTCCCATTCGGTATCCACGACCTCGTTTATTAAAATCAACGATTACATGTGATCCAGGTCCCAAGCTATCAATCATTGATGCTGATGCATATCCGTTTGGAATTAATCCTGTTCCTCGTCCAGGGACTCTTGTAAATCCTTTATCAAACGCTTTTGACATACTATGAACACTGGTCCCATATACTTTACTTACCCAGTCGGTACAGTGTCTGGCGTCCATGACACTTCCGGTTTTGCATGCCTCAATGGCTCTATTTACTACGGCATTGCCGTCTCTTGGTAGATTTTCAATGTTTGTTTGTGGGAAACGTCGAGAATTTCTATATTTTTTTGTATATTTTCTGGGATTATTTCGTATGGGAAAGGAAGCACTTAGGTTTTTCATCTCAGAAACTTTCGTTATTAGTTGCTGAAAAAGTGAGATTAAGGCATTTATAATCGGACTATTGGTAATATATTTTACGGCGTCTTTATTAGCTAATTGAGCCTGTTTTTTGAATTGTACCATGTCTTTTTTAACCCTCTTTATCTCCTCAGCTTTTCCTGTCTTTTTTACATTGGTAAGCTCATGTTTCATAAAATCTAATCCTTGTTGCGTATCAGAAACTCTGTCGAGAACTTCGTTTTTTTCTCTTTCTTGTTCTGGTGACAACCGTTTTTTGGGAGTGTCTTTTTTTGGTGTTTTAGAGATAGTTTCTGGTAAAGGATGCTTCATGTGAAGAGCTGCCTGTTTACTAATCTCAGCAGCTTCATTTGGGTGTGCTACTTTTAGATCAGAAATAATTGATTCTGTTTTCTTATCAGTTTTTTTGGAAAGTTGTTCAGTTTTGTGAATTGACATAGTACTATTGGTTAATTTAAGTGTATCGATTTTTTAGGTACTTGGATGGTCATGATATTTACATCAGATAATTATATCATAAAATAATTGTTATTTCAAGCTAAATAATCCTAAAAGTCCAAAATATGAAGCAGGTAGGTATTAGTGTAATTACTCCAATCCCGTATCATGAAAACAACAAGTAAGGGCTTGGGAAAAAATAACCTTTCTAATTTCATCATAGCTTCACATCATCTAAATTTCTAAAAAAGTCTCAACATATCCC
>CAZQFO010000039.1:0-13688 GCA_964592695.1 uncultured Candidatus Peribacteria bacterium | reverse complement strand
ATCACATGGAGCCAGCGATGATAGGTTGATTTTATTTTTTAAAATATGGAGCCAGCAGAGAGGGTGAATATTTTTTCAAAAGCCTTTTTTTTGGTTCTAAAGTAGCTTGTAATCGATTCGGGATGACGTGTTTTTTTTTAAAAGACATTCTCTTACACTCAACACTTCCCAGCACACGAAAAAAGTATTTAGCCAACATTGATTACGTACTTTGCCATATAATCATTTGCAATTGCTTTTAAAATAAGCTATACTGTGCGGATTTATTTAAATATCAGATGAAAAAATTACTATTATTTACAATTTTTGTAGGAAGTCTTATGCTTATTCCAAAGACTTATGCAGAAAGCAGAACCTTTACAATTACGGGATACTATTCGCCACTTCCAGGACAAAGTTTTTATGTAACAGGAAGTTATGAAGGAGATATTCGTCTCAACGGAAATGGAACCAATGGAGCAGATGGAACAGAAGTCTATCCAGGCATGATTGCAGCTCCTCGTGCTTATCCTTTTGGAACAAAAATATGTGTTCCAAATTTTGGTTGTGGGACAGTGCATGATCGAGGTGGAGCTATTGTAGAACAAGGAAAAAGAAGATTAGCAAAGTTTGATAGACTAGATCTCTGGATGGGATTTGGAGAAGAAGGACTACGTCGAGCATTAGCATGGGGAGTTCCAAGTATAAAATGTGAAATGTTTCCTGTAGGAACAGCAATAAATGATTCAGTAAATTTTACTGTTCCATTGTCTCTCAATCAAATTTTACAGATTCCTTCAAAACCCATATACAGAGAAAATTTAAGAAGAGGGAGAACTGGAACCTTGATTAGTGTGCTTCAAGAAGCATTATCCGATTTGGAATTTTATACAGGTGAAATCGATGGAATTTATGATTATGATTTAGAAAATGCTGTTTTTATGTTTCAAAAAAAGAACTTTATTTTGTCCCATAAAGATGAAATTGGTGCCGGAGTATTTGGTCCCCAAACCAGATCTGTTTTATCAGAACAAATACACCTGTATAAAATTCAAAAGAAAATCCGTGAAACATGGGAAAGTTTCCATTTTGAGGAACAGATTAGTTATGGAGAAAGAAGTCGTTCCGTATTAAAAATGCAGGAAATCCTGATACAACAAGAATTTTTGGATCATGAACCGACAGGGTATTTTGGAGGAAAGACAAAAGCCGCATTGATTCAATTTCAAATTACCCATGGATTGATTGCCAATAAAAATAGTGCCGGATCTGGAAAAGTCGGGGAATTAACTATGGAAAAATTAAATGAAGTATTAGCTCTACAAAAAAAAGAAGTAAAAACAGAAAATGCACAAATATTAGCGTATCAAAAAACTCAGAAACGATTACGATATCTGGCACAAAAAGATATTGGGACGTTTGGTTTGTTTGCAATGAAATGATTATTTAATTATCCGGTTCCTAACTGGTTATGTGTTCCCGCAAATCTCACACAGAAGCAATTTCCTTCTTTCCGAAAGATAATTCGATAATCATCTGTGAGCTTTGCCTCCATATATTTGAATTTTTTGTAATTGCCTTTTATTGTGTCCACTTCAAAGGGAAACTCTGACATTCCCAATTCCCTCAAATGTGTGATACACACAAAAGCTTTTTTCTGGATGTGTTTTGGAGACTTCTTGAGATTTTTTTGTGCTGATTTATGGATATTTATTTCATACATTATTCTAAACCAATAAGTTCTTTTAAATGCTCATCATTTTGAACTTTCGTGTAATTTTCCGGAACATCACCCTCTTCTAGAGTTACAGAAAAAGGAAGCCCCTTGTGAATAAGAATCTGCTGATAAAAGATATTTATAGCCTGCGAATTGGTCAACCCCAAAGAATGAAGTATCGACTCGGCAGACTGTTTTAATTGGAGTGTAATACGAGCACGAACAGTTGAATCTTTTGTGATCATTTTTGCGTGAAATTATTTTGTATTTTCATTGTAGCACTTTTGAGTCACGGCTTCAAGTTTGATTTCAGGATTTTCAAAATTCGAATTTTGAAATGCAATTCGTGCCATTTTTATGGGGATCAAACTAAAACTTCATCTTTCATTTATCCCACTACCCAGAGCAACTCGCACAATCCTCCTTGACCTGCCCACTCATACTCCTCACATAATACACTGTTTTTATTTTTGCCTTCCAGGCCCTCATGTAGTAATTATAGAGATCAAGGGGAGCAGTGTTTTCCGGATTGATCATCCATTCAAAACTTATTGATTGATCTACCCATTTATAAATTACTCCAATCATATCGATAACATCATTCATATCCAGGTTGATGTATTCTTTATAGAGCCAAAAGTTTTCTTTGGACAGATTTGGAGCGACGGTAACAGTTGGAGCAATTACGTTTGTCTCGACAAAGAATTTTTTGTAAATCGGCAACAAACCTGCCGTTGTACCGACAACCCCCGAAGTACTTGTATTTGGAGCAGGCGCCATATGATATGAAAATCTAAGTCCATCTTTTTTGATATTATCAATGAGATTCTGCCATGCTTTGGGATTTTTAGAATTAGTTTTATACCACTTTTCATCCCGACCAAACAGAACCCCCTTTTCCCATTCGCTTCCATCAAATAGTTCATATTTTCCTCGTTCAGTAGCTAATTGATTTGAACTCTGTAGTGTGGCTAATGCATATTTTTCAAATAATTCATCCACATGTGTTCGGGCATCCGCCTTGTCATAAGCATATCCATTACAGGCCAAATACTCTGCTAATCCCATAAACCCAAGTCCCACACTCCGGTATTTCATTGCTGTTACTTCAGCCTCTTTTATCGGATAAAAATTAAGCGTGATTACGTTATCCAGCACTCGCATAGCAATTGGAATAACCTCCTCAATATCTTTTTGTGAAAACACTTTTGCCATATTGACTGAAGCCAGATTGCACACGACCGTATCTCCTGCTTGATACTTGATTTCGATATTTTTTCCGTCGTAGGACTCCTCTATATATTTGGATTCAGATGTGTTTTGACAAATTTCCGTACAGAGTTGGGTAGAATAAATATTTCCTGCATGTTTGTTGGGATTGACTTCATTGACAGTGTCTCGAAAAAACAAATATGGCATACCAGTTTCAACAGCAGTTTTAAGTGCTTCTTTCATGAGATCTTTGGCTTTTACGATTTCTTTGAGCTCAATCTTTTTATTGTTTTCACAACTGGTATAAAAATTTTCAAACTCGTCTCCAAATATATTTTCCATCTTTTGTCCGGTAACTTTTTGTATCTCATGTGGATCAAACAATGTCCAGTATTCATCTGCCTCTACACGCTTCATAAACAAATCTGGCACAGAAATTGCAGGAAAAACATCAAAGGCTTTGGCCCTGATATCTCCCGTCTCGGTTTGCAGATTCAGAAAATCATGAATATCTCGATGCCAAATATCAAGGGTGAGAGAAATAGCTCCCAACCTTGACCCTAGCTGATTTACTGCACAAGCAGTATCGTTAATCACTCTCATCCATGGGATAACCCCTCCTGAAGAATTTTTTACACCACGAATAGAAGCACCCTTGCTTCGAATATGTCCTAAATAACATCCCACTCCTCCACCAAATTTGGAAATCTGAGCCATGTTTTCAACATTATGATAGATTGACCGCAAATCGTCATCGATATTAAGTTTAAAACAACTGGAGAGTTGATGGTAATTCGTCCTAGCATTGAGAAGTGTTGGAGTAGGAAGACTTAGTTTTTGTGAGGAAGTAACATCATAAATTTTTTTAGCCACTTCCAAACGATCTCCATCTTTTTCTGGGATAGCCAAAAAAAGTGCTACCGACATGTACATTTCTTGGGGAAGTTCTCTTACTATTTTATTGGGGTTAAACAGGTAGCGTTTATCAAATGCCAAGAGGGTTGAATAAACATATGAAAAATCACGATCTTTTTCAATATAAGCTCCAGCTTCCAAAATATCTTTTTCAGAATAGTGTTTATAGAAATCTTTGTAATACAGTCCTTCCTTTATATAGTTATCAAAAAGTGCTTTATAGGCGTTTGCTGTATACACTGACTTGGTTTTCATTTCGCGATTTCGACAGGCTTTGCTATAGAATTCCATAGTATAGAGGCGCCCAGCAACATTTTGCCATTCCACAGTTTCCACAGAGATAAGATCTAAGCAAGATTTTCGGAGACCTTTAAGAATATCTTCCGTCTTCATTTCGTCTATTATGCAGTTTTGAAATACCTCATAGCATTCTTTAAACTTACATTTTTTTTCAAATCCTTTTACCGCTCGATTAAACACCTTTTTAATTTTTGCACGTGAAAAAAGTTCTTTCTTTCCATCATGTTTAGTAACCTTAAGTAAGTTCTTCTCGATTTTTTTCAATTCTTCAAGTCTTTTTTCCGCTCTGACACGAGCATGTTCTGCTCGATAAAGAATATACGTTCGAGCAATTTCAAAATTACCAGATTCTACTAATTTTTGTTCCACGATATCCTGAACTTCTTCAACTGTAGGGAGTTTATCTTTTCCAAATTTTTCTTCTAAATCCCAAATTACTTCCTCCGTGATATGGAATGCGAAATTTTCAGGAGGAAGAATGATTGGATTTTGTTGTTGTGTGGAAGTCACGGCTTTATTTATTGCATTGATAATACAATTGGAGTCAAAGTCTGAAATGAGTCCGTTTCTTTTTCTAATTTTTTTCATTATTTTTTTATTCATACTATATGTCGTGTTAGGAGACAGATTTTACACACTAGATATTGTGCGGTCAAGTTTTTTTCCTTGAAAAAAAAATAAGATATATTAGTTTTTAGTAGTTATGAAATTTTTTAGAAACTACTGGAAACGGGCCGCAAAAAAGAAAAAAGGACTTTTTGGTGGAGAAATACAATCTCATGAAGAAATTCGAAAACTCGACAAACAGATTCAGGAACACGAAGAAAGAGAGTTTAAGCAATTTGAAGCAGGATATGATGAAGAGCTGAATGCCGCTTATAATGGCAAGAAAAAGAAAGATAAATAGTATTGTTTAGGGATAGGGATTAAATTAGTCGTAAAGAAAAAACTTCACAATGTATTTCATATTTGAATTTTCTCTGATGAAAAAAACCGCAGACGTAACGGGTTACGATGAGGATTTTTTTTGTCAGAAAAATTTAAAGATGGATGCATTGTGAAGCTTTTTATTACGAGTTATTAAATCCTCATTCCTTAAATGCCAAAACCCACCACACAATTCCTCTGTTCCAAATGTGGCGATACATTTCCTAAGTGGCTAGGAAAATGTCCTAGTTGTGGAGAATGGAACACAATCAATAAATTTCACGAATCAAAAACCGTTGATGAAAAAAAAGGAAATATAACAGAAGGGGTTGATTTATTTAACACATCTACAGAAACTTCCTCGTTAAGTACTTCTATTACAGAAAACCGCATCTCTACCAATATTTCTGAAGTTGATCGGGTATTGGGAAACGGTTTTTTTTTGGGAAGCTTTATTCTTTTCGGAGGAAGTCCCGGCGTGGGAAAATCGACATTGTCATTACAGATTTTCATGAATATAAATAACGCATTTTATTTTTCTGGAGAAGAGAGTCGAGATCAAGTATTGTCACGAAAAAAACGTATTATTCCAAATCCCGAATCAAATAAAGATGTAGCGGCACCCGATCGGGCGCCGCTACATCAATCTTTGCACCATTCACAGCCAGAAAAAACTATTTTTTCCACCAACTCACTGGAGGATATTTGTGAAACCGTTATAAAAAATAAACCGAGATTTGTGATCATTGATTCAATACAAATGATATCTCGTGAAGGAGTTGGAATGGGACAAATTACTCAGATTCGAGAAAACGCCGAAGTACTCCTAAAACTTGCAAAATCTACAGGCACTACAGTTTGTGTTATCGGCCATATTACAAAGTCTGATGAAATTGCAGGTCCAAAAATTTTGGAACATCTGGTAGATGTGGTTTTATACCTAGAAGGAGATCGAGGGTCCGAGCTTAGAATTTTACGATCAACCAAAAATCGATTTGGATCGACTCAGGAAGTAGGGGTATTTGAAATGACAAATGGTGGACTGATGGAGTTAAAAAACCCATCAAAATTTTTTCTTGCAGAACGAGCTGACAATGCAGCTGGTTCAGCTATTACTGTCGTGAGAGAAGGAGCTCGAAATTTCCTTATGGAAATCCAAGCATTGACGGTTAAAACAAATTTTGGTCTACCTAGGAGAACATCGCATGGAATAGATTTATCAAAATTACATTTATTATTGGCGGTGATCTCCAAATTTACCCCATTTAAATGCGACCAATCTGATGCTTATTTAAACGTAGTAGGAGGTCTAAAAATTAAAGAACCAGCATCTGATTTAGCAGTTTGCGCTGCAATATTGAGTTCTTGTACTCAAAAAGAAATTTCGACCGATATGGTAATCATGGGAGAAGTCGGCTTATCTGGGGAAGTGCGCCACGTGACAGCACTAGAGACCAGATTACGAGAAACCGAAAAATTAGGTTTTAAAAAAGCTATCGTACCACGTATCCCAAAAGGACTTACTCCACCAAAACACTTAAAAATAATGGAAGTTCGATCTATAGGTGAATTAATGCAAGAGTTGTTTGGAAAATAATCTCACCTCATACTATACATGTCTTTGTCGTCGTCTAGAAGCCAATATGATATTTCCCCAAATCCTTCTCACTAGTTCTGGAGGAATATTTAGCTTTGCAGCTTGATCCAATAAATCTTGAAACAGTAACTCTTCACGCTCCGGATCAAAAACCTTTTTGGTCGTTCCTTTCTTTGCCTTTGCCACGGCTACAGAACATTCCATGCGATCAGCCAACAAAAAAAGGATCTGAGCATCAATTTTATTAATTTTTATACGAAGCTGGTCTAGTATCTCTTCTGACATATCTCAAATAAATAATTACGCAAAACTCAATCAAAATCAAGTTCTTAAAAAATAAGTTCGCGCAACTTAGGGCTTGGGAAAAAATAAGTTTTCAAGTTCGCATAGATTTGCATCAGATAGATTTATAAAAAATCGAAAGATATCGGGATATGTTGAGACTTTTTTAGAAATTTAGATGATGTGAAGCTATGATGAAATTGGAAAGATTATTTTTTCCCAAACCCTTACCCTAAAAAAAAGTTTGACTTTCCTGCTACAAAAATATTTACTGTGAATACAAAATGCAGAATTTGGGATTTTTCTTTACTTATTGGGTGCGTTAACCGACCTTTGATCAGAGGTTGGGAGACGTGGCTAGTCGGGTGAATCCCGTTTTTTTTATGTTTAAGTTTATTTAAGTCTTGATACAAAAATAATGCATTATTAAATACCTTTCTTAATTATTTATTAATTTTTTAAAAAATGACCTACACCATACAAAAAGCTCTCCCCCATCCAAAAGAAGTGAAAGACATACTACCGCTTTCAGATACCATGAAGTCTAGAGTCGAAAAAGACCGTCAAGAAATCTATAATATCCTAAAAGGAAAAGATCAACGAAAATTACTAATCATAGGACCCTGTTCTGCTTGGCCAAATACTGCAGTAATAGAATATGCAAAAAAACTAAAACCACTAGCTGACCGATTGTCAGATAAACTAAAAATCGTACTTCGTATCTATACACAAAAACCTCGAACCACAATCGGATGGACTGGTCCATTAAGCCAACCAGATCCCTATGCAAAACCAGATATTGAAAAAGGTATTTTTTACTGTCGAAAAATGATGCTGGATATTATTAATATTGGATTACCAATTGCAGACGAAGCACTTTTTACACACAATGATGGATATTTTGTTGATCTGATTACTTGGATCGCTATTGGTGCTCGATCTTCAGAAGATCAAGAACATCGTATATTTGCATCCATGATCCCTCACCCCACAGGAATAAAAAATCCAACTTCTGGGAACATACCCATTGCAATCAACTCAATCATTGCCGCACAACATCCCCATGTATTTGCATTACACGGCAGACAAGTACAAACTTCCGGAAATCCGTATTCACATTTGATATTAAGAGGAGGAAGTAGTAAACCAAATTATTCATTAGAACACATCCAAAAATCAGCCGACCTGATGAATAAAAAAAACATTACAAATCCAGGAATTATTATTGATTTGTCTCACGATAATTCAGTAGACCCTGAAACAGGAAAAAAGGATCCGCTTCGACAACCATTGATTTTGAACGAAATAATGGACTCGATTTCAAATAATCGGAATCTGACTCAGATGATAAAAGGATTCATGGTAGAGAGTTTCCTCCACGACGGAAATCAAAACCTAAAAAATGCAAAATCTATAAAGGAGATAAAGGCAGGCTTATCTGTAACAGATGGATGCCTAGGATGGGAAAAAACGAAATCAATGATCACTAATTTTGGTAATTAGGGTTCTGAAAAAAAATAAAATACCCAGGTTTTATAGGCTTTTTGCTTCGTATTTGAAGAAGGAAAGTTGAGTCATATTGGTAATATGTCGAAACTTTGCTGACGACCTGTCCGCCGAAGCTTATTTCATACTGGACGTATAGCGAAGGAGGAAGTAGATCAGCTTTTGATGGTGGGAGCGTTTAAGCAGGTGGAGAGGGAAATGGTAACGTTGGTGTGAATTTTAAATTAAAAAACTTCGGGATAGATCATCCCGAAGTAAGTTTATGAAGGTTTGCCAGGGCTGTTCAATGCTAGGAAGTAATAATTCTAAAAGCCTCTTTTTCCGGCACTTCATCAGTCTTCGCTCTATGAGCTTCGACCGACAGGCGAGGTTGAGCGAGGTACGAGCGAAACCTCGGGAAAAGTGCCATTGATGCCGAAGATTACACTTGATTTGCAGTTCTTTCTTTTAGAGGCATCTATTGCACAAAGTTAGCGTTGAACAGCCCTGGTTTGCTAATATGGATATGCAGCTCTGATGTACCAGCCTTAGTGATCCATTCTTGATAGCGTTGTCATAGCATCAGGCCTCCACAAGAAGGGTTGTTTCCACTTAATTAATAGCAATTGGCTGTGAGACATTTCTTGTGATTGAAAGACACACAGCATCAGTGTTATTGCGTAAGAGCAAACTACATGTATTACATTAATATTTTTGGATTTGTCAATTTTTTTAACTTTTAAATTGTATTCAGTATTAGTAAGGGGTAATTAAAATTCTATCATGCCAGTAGTAGAAAAAAAAGTGGCTATCGGGGTTCGATTTCCGGACGCTATTTAGAGAAGAGCTTGAACAGCTTGATGATGCGAATATGTTTATCGTGTCTGTGGTGCAGAAAGCTCTGTCTGAACGTCAGGACTTGGAGGAGTGGAAAAGGAAGAAAATCGATGCAGCTATAACCAGTGCGGATAATGGGGAGGGATATTTCGTGGAACATGATCGGGTTAAGGAATGGCTCATGTCGTGGGGGGCTGAGAAAGAAAAACCACATCCAGCTTTTGCTTGATATTTTTTCCCATGTCCATATACTGAAATTCGTTTTTTACGTCAATCACTATGCCAACCCTAGAGATGAATCCGACGATGGACATTATCGTTCGCTTTCCTGATAACTTGGGAAAGGAAATTTCCCAGATGCCCGACCACAATGACCTTATTGTTCACGCCACGCAGAAAGCGCTACAGGAACGTTGGCTGAATGACCAAACAGCTAAATCTCTCAAACAGGCAGACAACGGGGAGTATGCTGATGAAGCGGAGGTAAAAAGATTTCTCGATAAATGGAGTGATTATGAGAGTTAAATGGACAAAACTGGCTCTCAAGAGTCTCGTCGAGGCTACTGAATATATCCGGGAAGATAATCCGGATATGGCTCGAGGAGTAGTTACACAAATTCATCAAGCCGTTGCCAACCTGAAATCTTTTCCAAATATGGGGGTATCCACAGATTTTCCGGATACTCGAGACCTGGTGCATCCGAAATATGATTTTTTAATCCGTTATCGGGTAGGCAGGGATCTTGTCGAGATTGTGTTTGTGTGGCACACTTCCCGGGATTTTAGAAGTTGGCCGGGGGAAGAGTGAGGATTGCTGAGGGAATTTAAATTACTCTAATTCGCATTTATTGGCATCAGTAAACAAATCTTCAGGAATCCCTTCGGTTTTAAGTCTTTCGATTCTATTTCTGGCTTCGGCACTTACCTTTTGGGGATCCCATGCTCGATCTCCCATAACATATCCTTGTGCTTGAAAGGTATCAAATAATTCATTCCCGAACCTAATGCGTTCTTCAGTATCGTGATTTACTACGTCAGTGTATGTTTGTCCTACAAAACGAACTGCTTTTGCTTTTAATACGTTGTGGGTGGGATCAAGTGGTTCAATGTCCCATTTTTTAATTATTTCCTCTAGTCGTCGCAATACAACCTCCACATATTTTCCCACAATCTGTGATATTTCAGTATTTCTTGATATGTTAGAGGGGCGATCTGAAATCGCTATAGATGTGTCTAGATAAAGTTTTTCAAAATCTTGGAGTCTTGAAAGAAGATCTAGTGAGTTTTTTTCTCTATATTCGTTTTTTAGTTTCCACAATGTGTCAAAATCAGCATCGGCTATCCAGTCACTAACTTCTACGTACCTAGCATCGGGTGTAATTAAGTAGTACACAAAAGGCTTTAAGAACGACAGATAAGGGCTCTAATCTGTTTTGTTTAAGTATATCGGAATTTCAATCTTCTTCGTAAACCCTGTAAATGCAGTAGTGTTGCAACTACTAAGGAGTTGCACTGATAGATTAGCATTGCTGAAATCTTGGATTTCAATCTTTCGCCGTTAGGCTATTGTTCTGAGAGATTCCTAAGAAATAAACCTTTGAAATTGTTTCAAACTCCGATTAAGCAAACCCTGTTTACCCTTATTATTAAGCCATTTCTTTGTTTTTGCAAAGGTTTTTTTGGGCTTTCGTGATTTGTTCCTATAAGCGGGCTGTGGTGATTTGATGTATACTATTCAATTGCTCCCCCTAGCATCTTCTTGGGTATCAAACTGGTTTAAGGAATCAATCATATTGGTTGATTAAATTATGTAACTATTTACCAATAACGAAAATTTTATTTCCTACAAGCTTTTTTAATAGTTAAGTGTGTACTCATATTCCTTTGAGAAAAGTGTCGTATTTTTTATGTTTTAAAAAAAATTTTGAGGTCGAAATCTTCGACCTGAGGCGGGGGAAAAATACTCATCCCGCTCTGGACGTGGGCAGAATTGTTTCAAGAAGGCGGCTTGCGACCTTCTCTTAGATTTCTTCATGGATGTTAAAAAGTCCATGACGGTAGCTTCTGTATGGTTGTTATTTGGTTTTTGGAGACGAAGGAGAAGGTTTTGATGGAAAATCTTCTGGTTTGAAAATTTTAAAATGTCAGAATTATCGATCTGAGGCGTTTAAATTTCAGAGAGATATCCTATGGCATGTGAAGTTGTAACTCCACTACTCTGTAATTAATATTGGGTAATAATTAACGGATGTTTTTTGAGAAGGCGGGGCTGGAGAAGTTTGCGGAGAAGTTGATGGACAAAGGGGCTGATGAGATGGAGGAACCAGTGGGATCGGGGGAGACGAGTGCGCCGGAGGCAAAAGAGCGGGACAATGGAGAGGATTCGGTTACACTGGATAAGGATTTTCGGCATGAGGCGTTTGAGAGTGGAAAGAGGGAGGGACAGCTATTACTGATGGGGGAGAAAGAAAAGGTACAGATGAAAAATGCAGAATTAGAAAAGGATCGGGAGGTTTTGAAGGTAAATAAGAAATTTCTGGAGAAGGCTCTGAAAGAAGGGGAGCGAGCGCTGAAAGATAAGCGGGTGCAGAAGTATTTTGCGTGGGGGTTCTTGTTTCTGTGGATTGTGGGGTGGTTGGTTTTTTATGTGTGGAAGGTTCCTCCTACGCTCTCCGAGCTTCGGAGGACAGAGGAGTTTGCGGGAGAGAGGGGAGTGGAGCAAGTTGTTAATGATCCAGTATCGCTTATTGAAGTTAGCACGAAATCGCTGCCAGAGAATGAAAACACGATCGTAGATGTTGATGTTACAGGTGATACAGAATTGCCGAAGGGTGCTGAGAAAGAAGAGATAAGAGAGAGTGTAACACCAGAAATTAAGGATGTAGAACCGCCGAAGACTACTACAACAACACATCAAGGGGCGCCCAAGAGTGTGCAGGAGGAGGTAAAAAAAAGCAGGAAGAGGGAGGAGTTATAATTAGAGAATTTTGACATGTATGAATAGATTAATAGCATAGAAATATGGAAAACTTAGAACACAAAACAAGGGAGAAGATTGTAATCGCACCGGAAAACAAAGTTTTGAGATTTTTATTAATAGTATCAGAGTTTATTAAAGACGTAATCAAACATCCTTTTTCTGATACAAAGCTTATTATTAAGACACGGGAGGAAAAATAGATATTTGATTTTGTTAACTTATAAATTATGAATGAACATGAAAAACCAACATCTGGCTCAGAACAAGGCAGAAAAAAACCATTGGAAGTATTAGCATTTAAAGAACAGGCAATAAGAAAAGTGGAACAGGTTGCTATTGAAGCAATCAAACGTATTGGGCACATTGCACAAGCCCCTGTCTCCGGCTCCATCGAAAAAAAAACTACACTTACGGAGGAAGAAATAAGCAGAATGATAAAAGCTCTTAGCAATCCTAAGTATAAATGGCGAACAGTAGCAGGCCTTCACAGGGAAACCGGAATATCGATCCCACGCATAAAACGATTTTTGGAAACAGGCGACGGGATTGTGGAGTCGAGCTATCTATCCACAGACGGAAGGCGTCTTTTTGCTACCAGAAGGAACTTTGAGGAAAGGGCTTCGTTTTTGGAGGTGTTTGTGGGGGCGTTGGCCAATAGAGTAAATGGTTAAAAGTTTTTTGGAGAAGGTGGCATAAAACACGCCTTCTTCTAAGTTTTCTAATTCTAGAGTTACTGGTGAGAGACTGATTTTGGAAGAAAGCTTGACGATACAGAGAGGGTAATGAGTGCGGGGGAAGAAGCTCTGAATTATGCGGTATTACCTGCCAAAGCGGCCGCTGCTATGGCTAAGGTGTGGAAGGTGGTGGAGGCGGCGGGAGCGGGAATAAAAGCTGTGCCGATGATGGCGGGGGCAGTAAAAGATGTAGGAAAGCTTGATGAATCTTATGTGGCCTTTTCGAAAGAACGTCGAAGGAGGTTGGGGCTAGATAGTGGAAAAATGAATACGTCCGGGGCTAATCGTGAGAATTTGACCACTCATGATGATCTAACAACACAGGGAACAAGAAGCAAAATCGAAGATCAATTTAAAAGTTCAAAGATAAACCTAATGGCAGAGGGACATGAAGTTGTGAAAAAATACATTAAAATTCATAGCAGTGAAATAAATGCTACAAAGGATGTAAATGACCTTATAAATCAAACAAAAATGATGGTTCCTCAGAAATTGAGTACATATGTAGCCAGAAAAGGGGCAGAAAAAAAACTTGATATGGCACTTCTAGATGATATATCTGAATACGAAATATCTTTTAGCAAGACGCTTAAAATGTTTCTTAAACAAAATAGCGTAAAAAAAGATCCTAAACTTTTAGAGTAAGTATCCACCCGCAAAGCGGGTGACTTTAAATTTGGGGAACCCCTAAAAGGGGTTAAGCGAAGTTTACCACTTCAAATC
>CAZQFO010000038.1:0-13799 GCA_964592695.1 uncultured Candidatus Peribacteria bacterium | reverse complement strand
TTTCCAGAATACGACAACTGTGGCGAGTTTCCATAATAATCCGTAGATGCTGTCGCCGGCCATAAACTGTTCCAGTGGTCCGCCTTTAAAATCTAAAAACTCACCTACTACAGGGGGGGAGATATCAAACACTGCTGATGACATCACAAAACTTAAGGCAAATGCTGCCGCTATTTTGAGTGGCATTATCAGATTAGTTATAATCTTTTCTTTGACTCCTCCCCCCTTATCTCCTCCGGACACGCCCATAATCGCTGCCATAAAAATCAATGGGGCAAATGCCATCGCAACCCATAAGACTATTACCCTGCCCAAAAGAGCAATAAATACCGCGGCTAAGGCAAATACATAAGCCGCTCCCATTACAAATGAAAACAGACTGTTTTCTAGTAGATGAAAAAAACTGGTCATTCCCGACGGCATGGTGGGAAGCTTTTCCAGGTGCATGAAATACGTGCCAAATGCGAGGAAAATGTTTTTTGTGGAGGCAGATGACTCCGTAAAGGATTTGTTTTCTAATAATTCTGGTTTAAGTACAAACAAACCCTTGCCTTTATCAGCAATAGCCTCGTTCATCCAGACATAAAACTCCTTACATTTTTTTGGTTTATCATTTTCTTCTGGAGGTTGTTTACAGATATCAGCATTACCAGTATCAGTGGTTCTGTGGTGAAGCATGGCATATGTCGTTTCTCCGCCTTTTGCTTTGATAGCAGTGTCCGATATGGACAAAATGGAGACTGTTCCTAGGTAGACCAGGTCGATAGCCACTCGAAACGCTAATAATGAAAAATTAATCGCGATCATGGCGACGATAATGCGTGGGAGTTTTTTTGAGATGGTCCATTCTGTTTCCGATACGGCTGAGACTAGGTTCATTGCCACCAAAAACAATAATATCACCACAAACAGTATGTTGGTGATGTTTCGAACAAATCGCCAAAGAGGGAGAATAGCTTCCATAGCTTCATCACCGGTGAGCAAGTCTGTCCCCATTAAGTCTCCTCCAAATCGGATCATAAGCATTGATAATGCAGTCATTATCCTGGTAACAATACTGGCAATTTCTCCCAGTCCTTTAAGAGGACCATCAACTCCTTTGCTATCAGTAGCGGTGGCCAATACAAATTCAGGTGATACCAGAGAAAAAACCATTATTCCTGCAATTGCCCCCGTCCACATGTGGACATGATTAAACTGGATTCCGGTTTTTTGGTTACAAAAAGTTGCACATTTGGATATATAGTTAGTGGTTCGGGCGATGAGACCGTTTCTTTTTTTTTGTATGAGGTTCCAAATCAGGAATTTTATCATTTTTTTGAATCTATAATCTTAATGCCCTGATCCAGAGATCAAGCAGTTTTTCTTTTTTATCGGTTAGTTCTGTTAGTGGTGTGTGTGACATTATTATGCGCATGTCATCCGGGGTAAGGGATTCTAATTGCAAATTAAGTGCGTCGTCTTTGTCTTTCAGTTGAAACTGGACAGTTGATACACCTTGGTCTTCAAAATATATAAACCAGTATCCCTCAAATTTGTACCAGGGATGGCATTGTTTGCCTACTTTGAGTCCCTTTTCATAGATTCCAATTTCGTAAATCTGTGGTCCGTTTCGATGTGTAAAATAATATACCGTATAAATAAAAGCCGCCATTATGACCATTACCCAATCCCTGTCAGATGTTCCCAATAGTATATGTCCCCAGAGTCCGTAGGCGATCATAAGTAAAAATACCCCAAAAAAAACAGAGTGCCACAGCACTCCGCGGTGGTGAGGCTGGCGATCTCTGGCATTCCACCGGAATATCAATTTTCCGGGGTTTATGGTTGGTTTTTGTTTTTCTGACATATTTAGATTCTGATATATCAGGTTATTGTACCATACTTGGAGCATAAGTTCAAATGAAAAACTAGTGATTGGTCACTAAGGTCCGGAAATGCCTTAAAATAGTGATGAAATAGCCATTTTTTCAGGAATTTTCAATAATCAATTTACAATTTTCATTGAATTTCCAATATATTAATTTTCAAACAAAAAATATGTATTAATCAAATCCAATAAAGGGTTCATATGGGTTTGTTTGAAAATTTTTTAAATGATCATTTATTGAAAATTGATCATTGTAAATTGAAAATTTGAGTATAAAATGGCTACTTTTTATCACTTATAAAGTGTTTATTGTGACTCAGTGACCAATCACAAAAACTATAGATTTGAACATGACCGTTATGCGGAATTAAAAAATGATCCATCTTCGTTGCACTACGACGTGACAAGTAATAATGAAAGAAATGAAAACAATAACTGGGGAAAAAATCACTTTTCTATTTTCCGATATATGTACATTGTTTTATCTCACTCCCAACTCTCTCTTTAGTGCATGTATATGTCGAGCTGTGGCAGAGTCTTTTCTTTTCATGTTTTGCATTTTTTTGATGCCATGCATGATGGTGGTGTGATTTTTTCCAAATGATTCGCCTATGGATTCATATCCCAGCTTAAGTATTTCTTTGCACAAAAACCAGCAAATCTGTCTTGGAAAGACAATGTCTTGTTTTCTGGAGGATCCGAGTAGTTCTGTGGCCGGAACATTGAAATAATCAGAGACTACTGTGATGATTTCATCTGGGCTTTTGGCGAGTCCTGTTTTGGCTGCATCGGCAGTGATGAGGTTATCTTCTGGGTTAAGCTTGCGAAATATTTTTGCTACGGATTGTTCTGTTGGAGATATTTGGTTTAGTTCTAGTTCTGCTTCTACTTGGTTAAGCAGGTTTTCCAATTCTCTGAGGCTTCGTCTTATATTTGCTGCTAAAAATTTTTGGATATCAGGCGGAAGGAGGAGGTTCATTTCTTGTGATTTTTCCTGGACTATGGCTAGACGAGTTTCATAATTTGGTAATTGGACGTCTGCTGATAGCCCCCATCCCATTCTGGATTTGAGACGATCACTAATTCCTTCTAGTTTAGCAGGAGGGCGATCTGCTGAAAAAATCACTTGTTTGTTGAACTCAAAAAGGTCGTTGAATGTGTTAAATACTTCGTCTTGAGTTTTTTCTTTTCCTTCAAAAAATTGGGCATCGTCTATGATCAATGCGTCTACACGTCGATATTTTTTTCTTAGATCGTCCATTTTTCGGTTTCTTATTCCGTCTACGATTTCATTAGTCATCCGTTCGGAGGTTGTATAGACTATTTTGGCTCCTGGGTTTCTGCGGAGTATTTCATTTGCGGTTCCTTGGAGTAGATGCGTTTTGCCTAGGCCTACATCTCCATAAATAAAAAGTGGATTATATTTTTTCCCCGATTTGAGGTCGGTTTCAGCTACTGCCATACAAGCTGCATATGCTACTCGAGTTTCTTCTCCTACGATAAAATTATGAAGGGTGAATTTTTGTTGTACCATTCGAGATTCTAATCCTTCATCTATTTTTACTTCGGGACGGTTTGGGAGTTTTCGTGGTGCTTTTTTAGTTTTAAATGCAGATGGATTTTGTGAGGGAGCATCTGCTAGTGTCAAATCTACTTTGAAAAAAATTTTTTCAGTTTCAGGCATTATGATCTGAAGATTTGATAAAATCGCTTTACTGTATTTTGTTTCTAACCAGTTTTTATTCATTTCTGTAGGACAGCCTATTTCTACAGCTCCTCCTGAGATTTCTGAAATTACAACTTTTCGAAACCATGTGCAGAATTCCATTCGAGATATGTTCTCGGATAATCGACTCAAAACCGATTCCCAAACTTGGGTTTTGTCCATTTTTTAGAAATGTTTAATTTTTAGGTAACTATTTATTGTGTGATTTGAAATAATTTAATAAGAATGTACTATAAACTTAAAAGTAACATTTGGGGTTGTTTGAAAATTATGAAATTGAAAATTAATTGATAAATTGGAAAATGAAAATTGATAACTTGAGTACTATTCTATCTATATATCAGATTGCTTCTATCCGCTCCAATACCTATAACTTTTACCGGGCATCCGGTCAAGTTTTCTATGGCAAGGACGTATTTTTGTGCATTTATAGGAAGTTTTTCAAATTTATTAATTCCTTTCAGATTTTCTTTCCATCCGGGGAATGTGTCGTATTTAATTTTGAGTTTTCGATTTGCTTTTCGAGTAGTGGGTACAGAAAAAAGTTCTGTGTCATCTAAGAAGTATTGAGTAGCAATCTTAATTTCGTTCATTCCAGAAAGAACATCTAATTTTGTTAAATTTAAACAGTCAATTCCGTTTAGATCTACTACATCGCGAACGACAACTGCATCAAACCATCCACATCTCCTGGGACGTCCTGTCGTAGCGCCAAACTCATGTCCTGTATCTTGTAGGTATTTTCCGTTTTCATCATTCAGTTCTGTAGGAAATGGACCAGATCCGACTCGAGTGGTATAGCTTTTTGCTATTCCAATTATTCCTGAAATTTGCTTAGGGGGGATTCCCAGTCCTGTACATATACCTCCGGCAGATATATTACTTGAGGTTACAAACGGATATGTGCCATGGTCAATATCCAAGTGATGAGCTTGAGCACCTTCAAAAAGTATTTTTTTCCCTTCTTTAAATGCATTTTTTAGATAAAATCGAGTATCACAAAGCAGGGGTTTTATTTGATCTAAAACATCTATTAGTTGTTTTATTTCTGTTTCTGCGTTTAGATCGAGACCTAGATTTTTGCTATGAAATGTGCAATTTTGAATTACTTTTTCTCTGAGTAGGTCCTTGTCCAACAAATCTTCGCATCTGATTCCAATTCTAGATATTTTATCTGCGTATGCTGGACCTATTCCTCGGCAAGTAGTACCTATTTTTTCATCTCCTTTTCGGTTTTCTAGTTCTGCATCAATTTTTTTGTGATAGTCTAAAATTAAATGAGCTCGTAGGGATAATTTTATTCTTCCTGATATATCTAGTCCCATGGATTCTAAATCTTTGATCTCCTTAATCAGGTCTGTAAGTGAAACAACAGTTCCATTTCCAATTAGTCCAATTGAGTTTGGGTGTAACATTCCGGAGGGAAGTAGATGAAAAATGAATTTTTTTCCGTCTACAATTATTGTATGACCGGCATTTGCCCCTCCAGAACTTCGACATATAATTTCAAATTTATTGGCAATGGCATCGACCAATTTTCCTTTTCCTTCATCACCCCATTGAGTTCCCATTATTGCAACGTTTGGTCCTAAATTTGAAAGTAATTGTTGCATGTTTTTATTGATGATGAGAACGGTGGTATTTTAGTGATTAAGTGTTTGAATGTCAAAGGAAACAAAATTGTATTGTTGCAGTCTATGTCTAAAGAGTTAGGGCCTGGAAGAAAATAACCGTTCAAATTTGATGTCTTTTTGTCCGTCAGCTTCCTCCTTCGCTATACGTCCAGTATGAAATAAGCTTCGGCGGACAGGTCGTCAGTAAACCCTCGCCATATTCCCGATATGACTCGGTTTTACTTCCTTGCTGACGAACAAAAATCCTATCAAATTTTTGAATCTTTATTTTCTTCCAAACCCTTAGTGATTATTTCAATTTCTTTAAAGAATTAATTGCAGAATCTGCTACTTCTCTCACTTCATCAATAACTATTACATTTCCCATGCTTTCAAGAAATTCTTTTTGAAAAAGGCTCGAAACTTTTGCGATAATTTTTACGTTTGGAGCAAGTATTCTTATGGATTTTACAATTCTTATCATTTTTTCTTCATGAGGAACAGCGATGAAAATTGCTTTTGCTTCAGTTATATTTACTTTTTCAAGTATTTTCTTTTTGGCAGAATTCCCTAAGATAATATTAATATTTTTCTTTCTTCCTTTGTCAACCAGAGAATTGTCCCGTTCGATAAAGATGTAGGGAAGATTCAATTTCTGAAGATGTTTTGCCACTATTTGTCCTAATGCTCCGTATCCACAAATAATTGTATGATTTGTTAATTTTAATTTGTTAAGTTGTTCTGTCTGATTCTCTTCGTCTTCATAAATAAACCAGCCGGATATGCTTTCAAGTTTACTGAAAATAAAGGGGGTTAATATCATTGAGAACACAATTGATACTATAATTGTTTGTCCCAATATTTCATCGACAAAAAGATTGTTGATTTTCGCTAACTCAAAAACAACGAAAGAGAACTCTCCCACTTGAGCGAGAATGATGGCGGTTTTTAGGGAGGTATGTTTTCGGTATCCGACTCGCATAATTTTATAAATAACACAGGCTTTTACGAGTATTACTGCAATTAAAATAAGAAATATAGTCCCGATATGGTCAGGAATAAAGGCGATATTTAATTGCATCCCAACTGTTATAAAAAATACGCCTAAAAGCAAATCTCTAAATGGAATTAGATCTGCTTCTATTTGATGTTTGTATTGGGTTCTGGCGATGATTAATCCTGCAACAAAAGCTCCCAATGAATATGAAAATCCAAAAACATGAGCAAGTTGAGCGGATCCGATAACCATAAATAAAATTGAGGCAATGAAAATTTCATCGGATTTTGAGTTTGCAATAAAATTTAAGAATGGGTTGGCTAAGTATCGCCCCCCAATAAAGAAAATTGACATTACAATGATGGCATTAAGCGGAATATTAAGCAAAATATCGCCCCCTCCTTCTTGAGTATTTGCAAGAATGGAAATTAACAACAAAATCGGAATAACTGCCATGTCCTGAAAAAGCAATACTCCCAGAGCATTTTTTCCATAGGTTTTATGAAGTGTTTTGCTTTCGTTTAATAATTTTAGAACAATTGCTGTTGAGGAAAGAGATAATCCTAAACTAATAATAAGAGCTGAATTAGTTTCGATGTTAAATACGTATCGACTAATTCCATAAAAGATAATTGAAGTGAGAAATACTTGTGCTCCTCCATAGACAAGTACCTCTTTTTTTATTGATTTTAATTTTTCGATAGAAACTTCTACTCCGATAGTAAACATCAAAAAGGCAATTCCAAGCTCTGCAATGGTATCTAATAAATCGCTTTTAGCATGTTGTAGATCAAAGATGAATGCTACAATAGCTCCTGTAAAAATATATCCAATGATCGCTTCAATGTTAACTTTCTTGAGAAGCGTATTTAAAAGCAGGGATATTCCTGCTGTCAGAAGTATGAGTGTGATAATGCTGTCCATATGATTTTACTTGTTCATGGGGTTGTTTATTTCTTTGTATAGGTTATCAAAAATTTTGATGATTTAATTATCAAAATTTGGTGCTAAGAATGTTACAAAAAATGGTACTAGTAGTGCAAGGAAAAATATTGAAATCAGTGGAGTATTCAAAAAATAATGAATTCCGGATAGAATTACTCCATTAAAAGCTGCATACCAAAAATATCGATTATTTCTCTGACCAGATCGAAAACTTGGAGATACTGATCGGAGTATTGTATGTAGTATCGGAACACAGAGAATTACAATTAGAACTTTTCCTTCATTTTCATATTCCTGGAGATTAGAAAATTTAATTTGATCGAGTATTGCCATTAGCAAGATAAAAGGGATAGATCCTAAAAAAGTGGCGATGAAATATTGGAAATTCATTGATTTTTTTCTGAATTGTACATACTTTATACAATAAATGGAAGTTTTTTTTGAGTTCAATTTTTATCACACAAACTCTTCTTGAAAACTAATAAAAAATAGTAGAAAATATATTTGCATGCAAAAATCAAATACAAATATATCTAGAAAAATCAGTATTATAGGAGGAACTCTTGTAATGTTTTTTGTGTCGGTTATTTTTGCTGCTAATATTTGGGGTAGCAATAAATATGCGGAAGATCCTTATGGTGGGATTTTAAATTTGGATGTACAGGATGATTATGATAGTAATTCGGTTGGAGGGATAACGGTGTTAGATGATCAGATTACTGGTCAGATTTGGGGACAAAATTTTGGATGGTTAGAAATGCAACCAACAGGAATTACAGGCACTTCGGTTTCGATTGTTTTAGAAGACATTGATGGAGATCAAACAGATGAAATTATTGGTCGATTGTCTGGATATGCATGGTCAGATGTTATGGGGCCTGTTTTTATGGGGCAATGGGATGAGGATAATATCGACTTGGATAATGATGATTCTACTGGAGTAGATCAAAATACAGGAGTCTATATCGATTCAGATGGATATTTTCAGGGAATAGCATGGTCAAAGCATTATGGAGGATTTGCATTTGGAGATATGATGCTAGAAAATTCAGAAACAAATGCCTATACTGATCCCGATGATGCGACGGATGTGGTATACGATAAAACTAATTATTGGTCTCGAACAGATTGGGTGCCTAATATTGTTGAATTTACACTAACTGCATCTTCTGGATCCGAGACTATTACCCCTGTTTTATTGGAAGTCAGTGTTCCCAATGCCCCAACAAATCAAAACGTAACAGTAGACTATGCAGCAACCGGAGGAACGGCAACAGGAAGTGGTACTGATTATACTTTGGCTAGTGGAACTGCTACTATTACTTCTGGAAATACAACTACAGATATTAGTTTAGGTATTACAAATGACGGAGATCCAGAGCCGGATGAAACTATAGAAATAACGTTGTCTAACCCAACTAATGCAGTTTTGGGAACTAATACATTATATACTTATACCATTGAAGATGAAGATGGAGCGTTAACTCTCGATATAGTAGATGATCTTGGGGATGAAGTTTTAGATCCACAGGTAATAATGTCAGGAATTACTACTAATTTTCAAAATCAGGTTTCAACTGGATCTTTGGGGGTGAGTACTCAAAAAATTCGATTATCAAATACGACTCAAAGTAATGAGTGGAGTGTGTCCATTGCAGCTACAAATGGAAATACGGAAGTTTGGAGTGATGGTACAGATTCATTTGATTATAATGATGTAACAGCAGGACAGTTAACACTTGACCCTTCTCTTGCAACAGTTGTGAGGGATGATTCAGGTTCTATTGCTGGAATATCGTTGGGAGGGGAGTCGAGTTTTCTACAGGGAACACTGGATAGTATTACATTGTTTAGTTCAACTACAGCCGCAAATATGCACCACTATGATTTAACTGGTATTCAGTTGTCTCAATTTGTTCCTTCGGTTCAAGCGGATGGGGACTATGTCCTTAATCTTATGATTACTGTTATTTAGGAATAATCTTTTTTGTTTTATCTCTTAAAATTTCTTTGCTTTTTGCTTCAAAATTTATAGGATCGTATGTGTGCTTGTTATTTCTTAATTTTTTAAAAAAATGAACAAAAAAAGATTCTTTTCGGCTGTTGTTTCTGTCTTATTTCTCTGTTTGTTTATGGTTTCGTCTGTAAGTGCAGCAGGGTCTGTAGGAGGAAGACCGCTTAATCCAAATGATCCAGAGCATGGTAACTGGTTTGTTTATGATCTTAAACCAGGAGAAAGTCGTAACGATGTTTTGCTGGTGATGAATAGTTCGAGTCAAGAATGGATAGCAGAAATATATCCTTCGGATGTAATAGCATCTTCTTCTGGAGGTTTTGCGCTCAAACAGAAAGTCGAAAAAATGACAGATGTGGGGCAGTGGATTAAAATGTCGAAATCACGCTTTCCGATTAAACCGGGAGAGAGGGTAGAAGTGCCTTTTACTATAAGTGTCCCACTTGGAAGTAATCCAGAATCTGCTGGGGCGATTATGATAGAAAAACACCCATTGCATGAGGAAAAAACAGCAAGTATTGGAGGTTCTGGTGTGAAACTTTCAACGAGATCAGGGGTTCGTGTATACAATAAGCCCGGTTCACATTTTCAGGAAATGACTATAGCACGGGCGACAGCTCCTGTTGCTGCACCTAGTCCGGGGAGATTGGTCGCATCTACACCAGCAGTTGCTCGTCCGGTTAATACACCGGCTCTATTAAGGGCGGATTTGCTTGCAAAATCATCAACTAAATCTGCTGTTGTAGATGCCCCAAAACCGGTAGCCAAAAAAGTAACTTCTCCACCAAAGGGGATGTTTGGGGGGGCTCTGTTGAGTGCGGATTTGATGTCTGCTAGTAAAATGGAGGATGTAAATAAGGATGGAGTAAAAGCTGCAGAGGAGAGAGCTATTATTTCGACTCCTCGAGGGTTCTTTAGAGTGGGAGATTCTGATAAAAATGAAAAATCAGGATCAAGTGAATCATCTGATGCAACAATTCAAAACGAAAAAGATTCTGGAATATCTGAAAGTAATGGTGGGCCATCTCCAATTCTTACAGTACCAGCGTCTGAGGTTATTGTAGAAACTGAACCAGCAACCAAAAAAACAGAGAAAGTGCATGTTGAGGTAGCTGATGTGGATGCTCCTTCTCATGTAATTTCTGAGAATGAACCGACTGTAGAAACAAAACCTGTAGAAAATAATGTTGCCGAAGAAATTAAAGTAGTAGTAGAAAAGAAAGTTGAGGAAGTTCCTGTTGTAAAAACTAAGCCTGTAGAGAGTGATGTTGCCGAAAAAACTAAAGCAGTAGCAGAAAAAAAAGTTGAGGAAGTTTCTGTTATAGCTGATGAGTCTCCTTCAGCAACAGAATTAAAAACAGAAGGTAAAGCAGTTGCATCGGACGAACCAGTAGTAGTTGTCGAAAAAATGAAGTCCGAACCTGTTCCAGAGCCATTTAAAAAAGTGCCAGCTTTGAAATTAAAACCAGTGGATGTAGATATGGAGTTTCCTGAAGCAGAAGGAAAGAAAAAAATTACTCCTGAGGAAATGTATGCACGTATACATGAATTAGAGGAAAAGGAGACGGCTCCTGCAAAACAAGAAAAGGATTTGAAGGCGAGTGCTCCGACAAGTGTAGTAGTTGAGGAAAAATTAAGTTTGTTAGAGTCTATTGTAGATAAGGTTATGGGGTTTGTTTTTAATTTTATGAGGTAAAAAGTTTTCAGTAACTGTTCAGTTATTGACTTCATGAAAATCAAGTAAAGGTCTCAATAAAGCAATCAATACTATTATGTTTGCCCTTCGACCTTAATGGCACTTTTTCCGAGGACTCCCTGCGGTCGTCCTCGCCTGTCGGTCGAAGCTTGTAGAGCGAAGACTGATGAAGTGCCAAAAATTCAATCCCTTATATCGTGCTGAATAGTTACAGTTTTCATTCATTGTAATTTAAAAAGCAGTGGCGATTTTCGTCTCTGCTTTTTTTGTGGAAAATTGTATTTAATTGTTTAGAGTAAACATGTTTTGTTGAGATATGGTGTCAATAATTATTTATCACATGTATCAATCTATTATTTCGAAACTTCAGCAAAAAGCAGAATTATCTCAAAATGACATTGGATTTTTTATTTCAAGTAGTGTTAGTGAGTCATTGGATGATCATCAAAAAGGAGAGGTTCTGATGTTACTTCAAAAAAAGGGGGTAACCGATGAAGAGCTGATGTTTTTTGTGAATATATTATCTTCGCAAATGTCAGCTACTCTTAATTTTCCAAATGCGGTGGATATTTGTGGAACTGGAGGGTCTGGGCTAACAAGAATAAATACTTCTACTATTTCGGGATTTATTTTAGCGGTATTGGATATACCTGTGGCAAAGCACGGAAATAAGGCCTCATCAGGGCGATTTGGTAGTTTTGATATGTTGGAATTGGTTGGGATCAATATTGAAGTTAAACCGGAGTTACTGTCATATGCTTTTTGGAAAGAAAATTTGGCTTTTCTTTTTGCCAAATCATTTCATCCCGTGATGAAACATTTTGGTCCTGTACGACAACGGTTAGGGTTTCCAACAGTGTTTAATATTCTTGGTCCTTTGTTGAGTCCAGTACAAGTCCAATACCAGATTATTGGTACGACGTTTAAAGATCAAATGGAATTGATGGCTTTAACTGCGAAAAAATTAGATAAGAAAAAAGTATTGGTGGTTCGAGGCACAGATGGATTGGATGAGGTGACATTGATGGGGAAAACACAAATTGTTGAGACGCATTGTAATGCGTCTCTACGGAAATATGAAATTTGTCCTGCAGATTTTGGTGTAAAACCGGTTACTAATTTCGATGAAATTGCTGGTGGTGATCCTGAATTTAATGTAAAAATTACACAGGATGTTTTGCAAGGAATATGCAAAACACGTCATTTGGATTTAGTATTGGTAAATGTAGCAGTAGTTCTAAAGATGATGTCTGATACTGGGGTTTTAAGACGAAAAGTAAAAAGTTTGGAAGAGGCCTACAGAATGGCTCGAGATACGGTGGAGTCAGGTAAAGCTTGGGAAAAATTTCAGGCGTATCGAGATATTAGCAATAGCAAGAGTAAATTGTTTGAAATTACAGGGAATAAATATCAAGTAATTCAAAATGCCAAATATTCTTTTGACAAGGTTCAAGATCTTCGACAAATACCAAATTCCAAAAATGTAGAGACACAAAATTTTGTGTCTAGTAACCAGAAAAAAATATCAAAATTTAAAAAGGCACTATTCAAACCAGGTATATCGTTGATTGCAGAGGTCAAAAAGGCCTCCCCTTCAAAGGGATCTATCCAGAGTGATGCTGATTTTGATCCTGTGAAAATTGCTAAATTTTATGAAGCGAATGGAGCATCTGCAATATCAGTTCTCACGGAAGAGCGGTATTTTCAGGGTAAATTGGAGTATTTAAAAGCGGTTTCTGAAGCTGTATCAATTCCTGTTTTACGTAAGGATTTCATAATTGATGTGTCACAGATTTATGAGGCTAAAGAAAATGGAGCTGATGCAGTATTATTAATTGCTTCAATTTTAGATAAATCACAGATAGAGTTTTTTTTAAAGGTTGCGGCAGATATTGGATTGGAATGTCTGGTGGAGGTGCATTCTAAATCAGAGATGAAGATGGTTCTCGAAACAAATTCTCAGATCATTGGGATTAATAATCGTGATTTAAACACATTGAAGATTGATTTGAATCAAACCAATAGAATTATTGACGTTGTAGGGGCTAAAAATTTTCAGCCCCTACGTGAGGTTGTTATTGTCTCAGAATCAGGAATTCAATCGGCTGAGGATATTTGTGCATTGCCTCGTCAGGTGGATGCAGTATTGGTGGGATCATCGTTGATGCAGATTGATGAAATAAACAAGGCGCAATATATTGCGTCTCTACGGAGGGCTAGAAAAATTTTTAAAGCTTGTGGTATTCGAAAACCGGAAGATGTGGTTTTTTGTGTGAAAAATGGGGTGGATATGATTGGATTAAACTTCGTTCCAGCGAGCAAGCGTTGTATTTCTACGGATCAGGCGTTGGAAATAATGAGTGTGGTTAGTCTTATTCGAAAAATGAAAATCGTTGGTGTTTTTCAGGATCAAACATTGGAATATGTGAATCAGGTGGCCAAATTGTTGAATCTGGGTTATATTCAGTTGTCTGGAGATGAAGATTTAGATTATGTGCGAGGATGTAATAGCCCCGTAATTAAGACTATTAAATTACGGTCAAAAGAGGACATTGAATTAGCACGTACTTTTTTACCATATTGTGAGTATATTATTTTTGATGGGAAAGATCCTGGAAGTGGTGGTCTATTGCGGTATGAATTGTTGAAGAATGTTGATTTTTCGTTTTTGGTGGCGGGTGGAATTACGGTAGATAATGTATTTGAGATTTGCATGTCTACTGGGGCGATTGGGGTAGATGTGGCTTCGGGAATTGAGGTGAATAGTGTGGTATCGGAGAGTAGGATAGATAAGTTTTCACAGCTATAAAACTTTTCAAAAAATTCTTTTGTTGCATTTGATTCAGGAATTTAAAAAATAGCAATTTAAAAATAAAAATTGACTTGGGTAATTCCTTTTATCCTGTGCCAGGTGGTTATGTAGAAACCAAAAAGCGTG
>CAZQFO010000037.1:0-13912 GCA_964592695.1 uncultured Candidatus Peribacteria bacterium | reverse complement strand
TTTAATCCCACATTCCCCGTATTTGTAACAGTTGCTGTATATTCAATATTGGTGAGTGGAACCACTTCTTTACCGGATATAGGATTTGATGTTAATAATATTTCAAAATCTCTTTCTGCTGGAACAACTTCAAACGTATAGTAAATCACTTTTATATGTCCATAAGAACCATGAAAACCATCAAGGTCAGCTTTGGTGCTCATTCCAGTCTCATTTATCATATTAAGCGACTGTGGAGCGGTAAATGCGAGGGATCCACTGCCTTGTCCAGGACACATTTCGGCTCCATTTGAAAGTCTTCCTGCGTCTGGATTAACTCTTTCTATATAAAAAGAATCCATCATGCGAAATGAATAATCACCGGTAAACGAATAGGAAACCGTATCATAAATCGCTTGTGGGTGAGGATTATCTGCCTCCAGAATTGGCTGGTACACAGCATTTTCTGCAGAAATAATAGCTGCCATATTTTGCGGATCACTCCAATCAATTTTTAGGGTTGTATTATCAGCTGTATTACCTCCTCCACATATTTGCTTGGCATTATTGTGTAAATAAACCTGTACTCGCACTTGGTCTCCTAATCCCAAATTATTTAAACTATATTCATATTTTTCTGCTCTATCTGCATCCACATTACTAAGATTTATTTTTCTTGCTGCAATAAAGTGTCTTTCATCTGCATGAGAACTTAGTCCATTTGTAGCAGCATATTGGATCACATCTTCATTGGTGTTTGATGGATTGCGGCAAACATCACTTGGGATTTGTCGTCTTGCACAAGCAAGAGCAAGTCCACTGTCTGTGAATCTATTGAATTCTATATCAGATCCTGTTCCATTTGGATGTGATTGAAAAGTAATTCCGTCACGGTCAGAAGAAAGTGTTCCCAAGCTACTGGCTTCTACGGACATGGGAAGAATCCCAAAGATGCTCATTAGGATGGGGACGAAAACGGATTTTAATTTTTTAAGCATTAAAAAAGTTTATATAATTAGTTTATATATAAGTTTGCAAGTCCTGTCAAGTTGTTTTCGTGTAATTAGTAGCTTGGAATGGGGTCTGATCTGTCTGACCAAAAATTATCTGGATGTGACAAAATTGTTCCAGTAGAATCTACTCGCGAAGGAACCACAAAACTTGCTTTCCATTCACGATAAAGTAGTAATCCCGTCACAATAATCAGGACAAGGACAATTCCAGCGACGATAAACACGACATTTCTGGTGCTGTTTTTTTGAATTGTTTTTTTCATGTTGGTTTGATTTTGACAGATATTATTGGGTTTGAAAAGATTTTTTTTAAAATCAAAATTATAAAAAAAGCCGAGATGTTTTAATCCTGACTTTTTTAAGATTTAAAATTATATTCTAAACTTTTTTTCTTCGTTTTCTTCTTCGCTTGCCTGGATCGAGTGATTCATCATACTCATATACAGCACGTCCTACTCGCTTGAAGAAATCATATTTTTGTAGGTTTAATGAGATTGTTCCTATTCGAATTTCTCTCTTTTTTAAAACTTCTTCAATTACTTCTTGCCGTTTCATTGGACCGTTGTTTTCAATTAGTACTGCTTTTATCACATCACATACTGTTCCTGCTACCATGCCCCAATCTTTTAATCCATATAATCCTCTTCCTACCAAAATGAAATCATCGTGACGAATCAATTCGTTATGAATTGCTTGGGGGGTAACTGCTTTTTTTGCTTTGAAATCATTTAAGACATGTTTTGCAATTTCAGAAAAATGTAGAGGTGTTCCAGAAGATTTCAGCGTAATCAAAATTTTATCTTTGATTGAGCGTGGATTAATATGTCTCCACAAAGCTAGTCCCCATCCAGATTTAGTTTCATAAAAACTTTTATCTATGTGTAAAACAGAGGCTACCATTGGTGCTAATTCTCGAATTCGAATATCTTTTCCTATTTCTTCTTGGTTCATTACATCCCCATTTTTTTGTAAAATCTTTTGAGAAGTTCTCATTAGATTCTTTACCTCAGATAATGACACATCAGAAGTTCTCCAAAAAGCATGATGAAATTGATTTTTTTCCTGTTTAATCAATCTTTCTGAAACTCTCATTGCCAGTTTCATTGCATTTATGTCCATACCAGATTTTTCTCCAACATCTTTTAGCATTTCTGAAACCAGTAAATCTTCTGACATGACTTTCCCATTTCTACTTAAAACAGTAAATGCTAAGTCATGAATAAACCGCATTGATGGGTCCATTGAAATCCGAGCTAATTTTCTAATAGCTACCATTTCAATTTGGCGCACTCTTTCTCGTGTAATAGAGTAGCTTTTGCCAATCTTATCTAATGTTTCTCGTCCCTTCCCTTTGAGAGAGAATCTTCGAGATATTACATTTTGTTCCTTCTCAGTTAATAGTCCGAGGAGGCGTTCCATTAGTTTGGAAAAATCGAGAGCCTGACTTTGCGATGATATCATAAAACAAACCAGAATTAATCTTTATTAACGTAGGCAGTTTACTGAAACACCAATGCTTGTCAAATCTTTTTTTGAAGAAAATTTAGATCAAGGCCGAGGGTTGCAAATATTGCTATTTATGTTTTATGGTGTATTTCTTGCTGGAAATCTATTTTGCTGGACGGGAAAAACTGAGACCAAAAAAAATAACAAATATTGAAATTCCGAGTAGTTTTGATATAAATTCGGTGATATAAAATGGTTTAAAAATGCTAAATAAATGAGCTATCCACAATAATAATTCAAGCACCAAAAATGTGGGAATGGCAATGATTTTTGCAAAAACTTGAGGAAGAAATCCAACAACTGCAGATAAAAATGAAAATGCCATCCCTATGGAGACTAACGGTTCAGCTAAAATATTTGAAAAAAATCCGGCAATTGGAAATTCTCCAAAACTTAATCCAAGAACAGGCGAAACGGATAATTGTGCGACAATAGTAACCGCTAGTACTGTTCGTAATTCCCATCTATTTGGAATGAAAGATAATATTTTTTCCATAATTGGTGTTCCAACGATGATTCCTAATGTTGCTACACTACTTAAATAAAAACCAATATCCGACTGAACAATCTTTGGATCAAATAGAGCTATGATAGTAATAGCCAGAAAAAAGACGTTTCTAGCGTCCGAAAATCTTCCTGATGCAGCAGCATATCCGACTATCCCTCCCATAACTGCTGCACGTACTACAGGAGCTTCTGCTCCGGTCATGGCAACAAAAAATAATATTGCCATCAAACTTCCAAAGAACATAATTTTTCTTCCGAAACGACGAAGTATAATTGTGGCTAATAGAACTACGATTGAGACATTATATCCAGAAACAACTAGTAAGTGTTGCAGTGTAGAATTCTTAAAATCATTTTTTGTAAATTCTGGAAGTTCTTGTTTTACTCCTAATAGAATTCCCATGGCTATGGTTGAATGAGGGGGAGGAAGTGAATTTTCTAAATTCTTTTTGAAATAATTTCGAGTTTTTTCAGCTATTCGAAGTAAAAAGTTGCCACTAGTCTGAATCTCTATAATTTCTACATTTGGATTGCGAGCAATAGTTTGAACTCCAAATCGTCGAAGGAACTGTTGGTAATTAAAGGTTCCAAAGTTTTGAGGCGGCGTCAGTTTTCCTGTGAAATTGAGTTTGTCACCGTAATGTAGGTAAATATCTGGAGGTACTATTAATAGTAAATTTCCAGAAATTGGTTTGAACTGATTAGTCTCAGGATTTTTTATTTTTTCTGACTGAAAAATAACTCGAATACTTTTTTCTCGAAAATCAGGAAAATTTATTACAGTTCCAGATATTTCGACTTCCTGATTATGATGTGCAATAAGTGTGTCATTTTTAAAGTCAGCAAAATTTCGATATTGACCATAATAAAAAGAAAGCAAAAAGGCAGCCAAAACTCCAATCCAAAAATTACGAATTACAATAGCGATAAACAATAGGCCTCCGCTTATCAATAGAACATACTCACTAAACCACTCATCTCGCCCCAAAAAAATACCTACAAATATAATGAGAAGCGTGAGACGTAATTTTTCGGGGTTGGTGAGGAATTTTGCAGAAAGATATGATTGGAGTTTTTGCATTCAATATAGCTGTCAGGTTTATTCTCTTTTTTCTGATTATTTGTTCTTTCTATTCTCCTCTAGTTCAAGACTTTCCTGACCTGAATTTTGTCGAAGGTTTGACTTGGATTTCATGATAGAATCAACTCAATACACAAAGTCGAAGTGGAAAACACTTCGACTAGCGAAAGAATTGTGTATAAATCAAGCAGATCCAACCATTCTCAAATAATCTTTCATGTTCTCATATTGCACTTCCAAAAAAAAATGATAAAAATCATTGAAAGTTCTACTGGAATGAAGTGATTGAATGTAGTCAGTTCTGCGAATTATTGGGATAATTTGTAGAGGATATCTGGATTGGAGTAATAATATATTTGCTATCAAACGAGCAGTTCTTCCGTTGCCGTCAACAAAAGGATGAATTTTTACAAAATCATAGTGCCATTTCGCTATGGTTTTTAAAATAGTTTCTTCTGATTTTTTTTCAGAGTTTAACCATTGAAATAGACTTTTCATCATCACAGGAACTTGAAGAGCTGTGGGCAATGCTTTTTCTTCCCCACTAATATATACTTGGATTTTTCGATATTGCCCTGCATTTTCTTCATCAATGTCATGCATCACTACAGAATGAATCGTTTTCAAAAGATTCTCAGTAAGCATCGTTTTTGATTGCACTGCTTTGTAGATTTGATCAATAGCTTTTTTATGATTTACAGCTTCATAAATTTCTCGAAGTGGTTTCCCCTTTACTGTTAAGCCGTCTTCGATCACTAATCTGGTTTCTTCCAGAGTTAGACTATTCCCTTCAATAGCATTAGAATTATAAGTGTAGGTGACATCATACCATTTTTTTAATGCCTCAAGCTCTCCTTTATTGAGTGGCCGAAGGGCATCAATTTTAATTTTGAGATCGGCAATTTTTTTGAGGAGGGCGTTCATGTCAGATACAATATACAGATGTGTACTTGGTGATCACTCACTGGGGTCTTTTTTCGCATAATATTGCGTCAAACTACGGGATTGAATTTTTGCCGCTTCATCAGTCTTCGCTCTACGAGCTTCGACCGACAGGCGGGGGTGAGCGAGCATAGCGAGTCGAACCCCCGGGAAAAGCGGCATCCGACGATGCACCTATATTTTTATTGGCACACTCCTGCAGATGTCGAAATGGCATCTATCCTTTTCATATGTACATTTCCTACCTCAGCGAGTATTCACTGTACTTGTTGATGCAAGATTTGCAAATTTATAAAAAAATCGATAAAATGCTACCGTTAATTAGTTATAATAAAAATCATGTTCACTACATTCCAAAGATATATTCATTTGGCGTTGCAAAAAGCACAATACAAACATGATAATGTATTAAACGTTTGGGTGGGAAACATCCCAGAATTACCAGGAGCTATTGCTCAATCAGACACAATTGAGACAACAAGAAATCAGTTAGCTGAAGTTGTAGAAGATTGGGTATTAGTGTCTCTCCAATTTGGAGACAACATCCCAAGTATCGATGGTGTTGGAATTCGTCGAATAAAACCACACGCTAATCAGAAACTTGCACATGCCTAAAATTCCTCCCATAAAAAGACGCGAGTTGATCAAAAAGCTTCGTGCTTTTGGATTTGAGGGACCATTTCCAGGAGGCAAACATGAGTTTATGCGTCTTGAATCTAGGTTGAAAATCTCTATACCAAATCCTCACGGAAAAGATATTTCTGGGGTTTTTCAGAAAGTAATAATGGATCAGGCAGGAATTAGTATTGAGGAATGGTTAAATATTTGAAAATAAATAAAACCGCTCGTTCAAGCCTGTCCTGAGCTTTTTCGAAGGTCCGACTTGAACTTCATGACAGCAATCAATTCATAAAGTCGAAGTGAAAAACACTTCGACTAGTGGCGCTATTTTGCACCAAATAACTTCAGTCTAGACAAGAACTCCTTCTCAAAATCCGCAGGAATCAATGCTCCTACTGCCATGTATCCCAAATCAGAAGTTTTTTTTGTTTTATATCCTTTTTGCATCTGCGAATCAGTATGAGCTTTTCTCATGATGTCTGTGAAATCAAAGAATTGAATCTCAGCATCATAACATTTCTGAGCAAATTTGGCCATTTGTTTTTGAGTGCCTGACAAATTCGCCATTGGATAAAAACAATCTGTATAGTGAATTTTTCCATCAGAATCATGCAAAACTTTCGCTTCAAATAAATCATCTCCCTGATAATGTCCACCAATAGAAATTCCCAATTGGCCTATCGCATTTGCTATCACACCTTGATCCAAGCTATCGTCTGCAATTACAACAACTCTTTTTGAACGGTATTTTTCTTCAGCATTTTTTGCTGATAATTTTTTTGTTTCTGGTTTCATCGTAGGAAAAAGTACAACATCTCGTAAGTTTGGTTGCGTACTTAGAAGTGCACAAAGTCGATCAATACCAATTGCATTTCCTGCCATCGGAGGAAATCCGTGTTCCATCGCTTTAAGGAAAATTTCGTCAATTTCCATTGCCTCTGCATCTCCTGCATTTTTAGCTTGTTGTTGTTCCTCTAGGAGTTGTCGTTGAACCAAGGGATCAATAAGTTCTCCATATCCGTTTGTTATCTCCCATCCAGCAATAAGTAATTGTGAAGCTGCACTAGTCCCATCTCCATAGGGACAGGCCAAAGGCTTTAAGTCACTTGGCCAATCCACCACAAACGTTGGTTGAATCAAATACGGTCGAGCTGTTTTTTTATAAATGTCATCCAATAAATTTCCTCGTCCACGTCTTTCAACATCTTCCACTCCCAATTCTTTTGCTTTTTTTCTGAGACCTGCATCAGGAATTTCAAACATATCAACTTTCGCATATTTTTTTAATAACTGAGCAAATGTTACTTTTTTGAATTTTTTTGAGAAGTCAACTGAGACTAGTTCATCATTTTTGTCTAAAATCTGAAAAACTTTTTTCATATAAATCTTATTTGCAATTCGTTGCAAAAGATCCTCTATCCATTGTTCATGAAGTTCGAGTGTTTGATATGCTCCATACCATTCGATAGATGTAAATTCTTGTAGATGAGAGGGGTCAATCCCTTCGTTTCGAAAGATCTTTCCAATTTCAAACACCCCTTCAAAACCACCTCCAATCGTCATTTTGAGATCTAATTCTGTTGCAATTCGAAGCACAAAATCATGATCGAGAGCATTATGATGAGTATTAAAAGTTTCAGCCATAGCGCCTCCTGCTTGAGGTTGTAATATTCGAGTTTCCACTTCATGGTAATTTTTTTCCCAAAAGAATTCTCGAATTTCACGAACAATTTGTGAACGCTTTTTGAATCGATCAAAAGATTCGGGATTTGTAGCTAAATCCAGATTTCGTTCTCGATAACAAGCTTCTCTATCAGTGAGTCCATGAAATTTTTCTGGCAATGGACGAAGGGCTTTTGCTAGTGGTGTTATTTTTGTTACCAAAAGCGTTGGTTCTCCATGTTTCGTAATAAAAAATTCTCCCTCAAATCCACAGAAATCTCCTAGGTCCAGAATCTTTAGGAATTTCTTCATGTCGTCTTTCAGTATTTGTCGAGTAAAACAGATTTGAAAATCATTGTCTACGTCTCGAATACGAAGAAATGCTAATTTCCCCATCTCTCGAAGGTTCATGATGCGTCCGCACATTGTTATTTCTGATTTGGGGGCAGATGAAATTGCATCTAGTTCTCGAGGAGGATTTGATTCTACATGAGATTTTGCTTCAGCAGAAGTATGAGTGCGATCAAACTTCTCTGCATATCCAAATCCTAGATTTTTCCATTCTTCTAGTTTTCGTTTTCGTTCGGTGATGAATTGGTTTTCTTCCATGCGGTATTAATTTTTAAAAGAATAAGCTATTTTTATTAATTCTTTATCAAAAGTCAAAATTTCTAGATCAAAAAGTCCTGACTGATATATCAATGATGCATCAATAAATGAGATATTATCCAATATCTGATTACGATAAAAATCTAGTTCATTGTGATGATCATTATCCAAAATTCTAAACAATTCATCATTATCTATAAAATCTAAAAATTTTTCTGATACATTTTTTCCTCCCTTATAAGTCAAAACAGTTGCAACTTCCTCTATAACTCTCTGTGAAACAAAAAACAAAACACCATGTTGTGGAATTGCTATAAAAAAATTCAACACCTTCTCATGATGAACATCATTTTCTAAAAATAGAGCAACTAAAAAAGAACTATCTAATAAGAATTTTTGCATGAAAATTATTATTTTTTATCATATAAAAGTTGATCAATATTCTCGCTTACATTCTCTTTTCTCTTGTTTTTGGAAGTGACAATATAATCTCTAATATCTAACTTAACTCTCTTTCCTTTTGGTTGAGGAGCTTTGATGATAATTCCTTTAATACTGGAAAATGCCTGGGCTATAGTTGTCATTTTTTAAATCAATTTTTAACCTAACGATCAAATGATATTTATTATTTTAAAAAAATCAATTTGACAAAGATTAGGAATTGTAATACAGACTGCCCAGTTCTTTTGCATACCGTATAATATTTCAACAAGACACAGTTGTTTTTGTACTCCATTGCACGATTCTATCGAAACAAAAAGTTGAAACCAACTCCTCCTTGTTGATAGATATCACATGAATAATAGCAGGATGAAAAAAGGAGGACAAAAACCCATCCCTGCCATGTGCAAAGGGTGGGTGTTTTATTGTGTAATATTAAACTTCTGCAGATCGAACTATCTCCATTGCTCGTGTTTCTAATTTCCACAATTCCTGAAAATTTTCCATCGATGCCTTTGCAATATGAGCAAAAGCCTCTTTTTTGTGTTGATTGATTTGATCCCAATCTCTAATCCACATTGCATCGCTTTCTGGTGCTAACATTTGTAATATTGCCTCTGCAACTGGTCTCGATAGATCTCCATTTATTTCTGGAAGGAATCCGTTTTTTTGTGGAACAGAATTTCCTCCTGTGTTTTCGGGGGAAAAAACAATAGTATCTTTATCAGTTAATCCTGTAGTATCTGTTTGTGTTTCCATTATTTGTATAGTTAAGTTTTACAGTTAGTATTCCGAGCAAAAAAAATGTCAAATAAGATTTTTTTAATTTTGCATTTTAAATTTTTAATTTTAAATTTTAAAGTATGTCTCATATCGAAATTACTGGCGGACAAAAACTAAACGGCGAAATTCAAATTCCTGGTGCCAAAAATGCGGCATTGCCGATGCTCTGTGCAGCTTTGCTTACGGAGGAAAAGTGTGTTTTTTATGATGTTCCAAAGATTGGAGATGTGGAAACATTGTTGGATATTTTTGAAGAATTAGGAGTTGAAGTTTCTCGAAATTGGGATGTACGAACGATTGAGGTAACTGCAAAAAATCTTAATCCGACCAAGTTGTCAGGCTGCAAGATGGTTAAAAAACTTCGGGCTACTTTACTTTTGATTGGTCCGTTGCTTTCTCGGTTTGGAGAAGTAAAACTTCATAAGCCGGGAGGGTGTGTCATAGGGGCTCGATCTAATTCTATTCATATAGACGGATTAATGGTGCTTGGGGCGACGTTTCATTCTAGTGAAACAGATGAATATCTTCATTTAAAATTTGATCAAAAAAATCTAAAAACCAATAGAATTCTTCTTCCAGAGGCTTCTGTTACCGGTACAGAAAATTTAGCGATTTTTTTAGCCGGAAAAAACGATGAGTGTGATGTGTTTTTTACTGCGGCCGAACCACATGTATGTACGGTTTTGAAAATGTTACGTACTATGGGGGCTGATATTGTAGGGACTGGAACACATCACTTAAAAATTTGTGGATCAAAAAATCTAAAGGGTGGGGAATTTAAGGTTTCTCCTGATGGATTATTGGTTGGGACTTATGCACTAGGGGCTGTTATCACAAAAAGCAAACTGACTATTAATAACGTAAATCATGAGGAACTGTTTTCTTTTTATGGTTCGCTAAAACGAGTGGGAGCAAATTTTGATATGGATACCAATAAACTACATATTTTCCCATCAGAAAAACTAAAGGCTATTCCAAAAGTGCAAACTGCAATTTTTCCTGGATTTTCTACGGATTTACAAAGTCCGTTTGGTGTGTTATTGACACAGTGTGATGGGATTTCGCAAATTTTTGAAACGCTTTTTGAAAATCGTCTAACCTATCTAAATGAGTTAGAAAAAATGGGTGCAAAAGTTGAAATCTTAAATGCTCATCAAGCACGTGTCATCGGACCAATACGACTACAAGGTGCCGAAGTAACTTCTTGGGATCTTCGAGCAGGAGCGGCAATGGTTCTAGCAGGTTTAGTTGCGGAAGGTACTACAAAAGTGACCAATATTGCATACATCGATCGAGGGTATGAGAATTTTGTTGGAAATTTACAAGAATTGGGTGCAAAAATACGAAGAGTCGAATGAAGCATTCTTCAGGTTATCCTTGCAAAAAAAATAATTCTTTTTAATCTTGGTAAAGAATTTTAACTAATTTAGTCTATGGATGCAAAAAATAAGTTGGTCATATCAGACTCATCTATAATGATGGGGAAACCAGTAATCCGAGGAACGAGAATTACAGTAGAACTTATTATTGAAAAATTAGCTACTGGAGAAACTGAGGAACAAATATTACAATCCTATCCTCAATTAACTAAGGACTCAATTTATCAGGCTTTGGCTTTTGCTGCAAAAGTTTTACATGCTGATATTGTGTATCCAGTTCAAAAACAAAAAATTGCCACATGATTTTTTTTGCTGACGAAAATATTGAACAAGAAATAGTGAAACATCTGCGCAAAGTTGGTTATGAAGTGTATTATGTATCTGAAATGTCTTGTGGAATTCCTGATGAGAATAGTACTAAAACGCTAATAAAAAAAGAGCTATTCTGCTGACATCAGATAAGGATTTTGGAAAATTAGTATTTCGTCAAAAACATATTTCTTCCGGAGTAATTCTTATTCGTTTGTCTGGTGTTTCTATGAAAGATAAGTTGAAAATAATATCCGACACTGTTAAAAAACGCTCATCTCGATTAAAGAATTCATTTACAGTTATTACCTCTCAGTCAGTTCGTATTCGTCCTCAATTTTGATTAAATCTTTAAAAAATGTTAAAAATCCACAAACGAACACTTTCATCGGGACTTCGTATTCAGGCGGTAGAAATGCCTGGAACAAACGTAATCACTACGTTGGTTTTGGCAGGAGCCGGATCACGATACGAAGACAAACCGATCTCTGGAATCTCACACTTTCTTGAGCATATGTTTTTTAAGGGAGCGGATAAATACAAATCTCCCAAGGAGGTTTCAGAGGCAGTTGATAGTTTTGGTGGGGAATTTAATGCATTTACCGGAAAAGAGTACTGTGGGTATTATGTAAAATCTGGAAAAGAGAACTTAGAAAAAGCCATGGATGTACTATCTGATATGCTATTGCATTCGAAATTTGATGTTAAAGAAATCGAAAAAGAACGAGGTGTAATTCTTGAAGAAATGGCTATGTATTTGGATGCTCCGATGTACCAAATTTCATGGGACTTTGAGCGATTAGTTTTTGGAGATCAGCCATTGGGGCGAGATCAGATCGGAACCAAAGAATTGATAACCACTGTTACGCAAGATGATTTTTTTAATTATAAAAAGGCTCTCTATGTACCAGAAAACATGGTCATTACCATTGCTGGGGCAGTAACAAAAAAACACCTCGATCAAGTGGAGCAAGTTTTTACCTTTGGGCATGAAAAACAGTCGAAAGATGCGATTAAATTTGATCCTACTCTGGCTACTGAGAAATACAAAATCCGAAGCAAAAAAACTGAGCAATATCATATTTCGTTTGGAGTAAGAACTCTGGCCGAAAGAGATCCTCAATTTCCAGTGCTAAAAGTCCTTGGAATTATTTTAGGAGGCAATATGAGTTCCAGAATGTTTCAGAATGTGAGAGAAGAAAAAGGACTCTGTTACTCAATTCGAACACAGGTAGATGAGTTTACTGATACGGGACTGCTTACTACTCGAGCTGGAGTCAAACTATCTGATGTTCTCCAGGCAGCAGAAGCTATTCGATTTGAGTATGATGATATTGCTACAAATGGAATCACGGATGCTGAATTGGAAAAAGCTAAAAATTATCTCTGTGGAAAAACCGATCTGAAGACTGAAGATACGGAAGAAGTTGCACATCACTTCGCAAAGGATCAGCTTCTTTATGATGTGATTGAAGATTTTGATGATTGGAAAGCACGAATTCGTGTAGTGAAAAAAGAGGAGGTCAATGCGCTAGCAAAGGAGTTATTTGTGGGAGAAAATTTCCGGTTTGCAGGAATTGGGCCAGAGGTAGATGAGGAGGTTTTGAAGGGGATAATTTCGTAAATAATTTGTTACTGAGATAAAAAAGATGGCTTCTTGATAGTTTAGAACTAACATAGATGTATCCAAATTATCAATTTTCATTTTCCAATTTTCAATCAATGATCATTTATTCAATTTCCAAACAAACATAACATATACTCTGATTTAATCCTGTTTTATTGTTTGAAAATTTAATGTAAATTGAAAATTGATCATTGATAATTTTGAACAGGTTTCTTTTATTCATGATAGATGATTTTTTTAATTCCTCAGTGACCAATTACTTACGTAAATCTAGTCTGCGATCTCAAATCTCCATCTCCCATATAATCACCTCACCAATTCGTTTTGGCAGGATCAACTGAATCGTTTCGTCTTTTCGTTTTTTATCATGTTGCATGGCATTAAATATTTCTTTTTCTGAAAAATTACATGATAGGTCGAATCCAAAATGTTCAAATATTGATTTAATTTCTTTTGCTTGATTTAAATCACAAATTCCTTTATTTACTGCAAAATCAGTAGCCATCATTGTTCCAATCGCAACTGCTTGTCCGTGTGGTATTTCAAAATTAGAAAGTAATTCGACTGCGTGTCCAAAAGTATGGCCGAGGTTTAAATACATTCGAATGTTAGCTTCTTTTTCATCTGCTTCGACTATTTTTTTCTTAATCAGGATTGAATTTCGAATCAGAGGGAAAATAGATTCAATGTTTGGAGTGGATGTAGCTATATTTTCTAAATCTTGAAAATGATCTTCCGATCCCAGGATTCCATGTTTAATCATTTCGGCTATTCCATTTTTGATTTCCATTTCTGGAAGTGAGTTTAAAAATTCTCGGCAACAAAAAATAAATTCCGGCTGATGAAATGTCCCTATCAAATTTTTTCCGTATGCACAATCTATTCCGGTTTTTCCGCCGACTGATGCGTCTACCATTGCTAGCAATGTTGTGGGGATCTGAATAAACGGAATTCCACGCATAAAAACCGAAGCGGCAAATCCTACCATGTCGCCAACAACGCCTCCTCCGACAGCTACAAATTGGGAATATCTATCAAAATTATTTTTAAATGCGTAATTCAAGATCGTATTGATGGTTGACCATCGTTTGTGTTGTTCGCCTGGGGGTAGGATGAGAAGATGCGAGTTTTTTTGAAAATCAAAATTTGTTTTATTTTTTACGTTTTCATCTGTGATGATTAGGGTTTTTTGGCTATTGATTTGAGAGTTGAGCTGAGTATTTAGATCAGGAAAACTATCTTTAAAAATAATTGGGTAGGTTTTTTGCTTGGTAGGTATATCTACTAAAATGTCGTTTGTGTTCATGTGTGGAGAGTATACTGTGGAAAATACCAAACACAAAAAAATAAGATTTTTTGGGCTTTTATGATTTTTGTGAAAATGTAATTACTCCAATTCCGTACCATGAAAACAACAAGTAAATGCTGTAAATTGGCTCTATAAAAAAGATAA
>CAZQFO010000036.1:0-14163 GCA_964592695.1 uncultured Candidatus Peribacteria bacterium | reverse complement strand
ATTCCAATGTAAATCCTAAAAATCCAATTTCTTCATCCAGTGTTTATGCAGTTTTCCGCATTTCATGTGAAGGCGTTACACTGAAATTTTGGGAGGATACCGATTTTGACCAGAACTGTTTACTCACTTCAGCAGCTTTTTGATGGTCGGGAAAATAAAAATGGACTCTTCCGTTTGGAGATTTCTCCATTCGCTCAATTTGTACCCCACTGGCGAGAATGGAACTTGCTTCGCAGGTGTCGCTTGTGGTAAAAAAATCATTCATCTATAATTTGAATTAGAAAATAGATACCTTAAAAAAGCCCCTTTCGGAGGCCTCAAGGCCATTCTAAAAATGTTTTTTAGGGTTTCAAAAAAAGATTTTTACAGGATAAATACAGACATCCACAGATATTTGCAGATTTTTATAGATATTTACAGAGTGCTCCATTTCTTGGGGGATTGTTTAATTAATCCTGAAGCGCAATAATTCCTTTCGTATTTGCAGTAATCCATTTAGTGTAATTTGGGTCTTTTGATCTAAAGAATTTCCCACAAACAACATTTTTATAAATTTCTTCCCCTAAATCCTCCCAATTATCTATGGGGCTTGTGGCAATGCTTCCAGTATTATTTCGGGCAAGTTTTTTAAATACGGTTTCATCATTAAAAACTGTACCAGCAACTTCCAAAATTTTTACTGTTACTCCTTGAAGTGTTAGTTCTTCACTATTCTTGCTTCGAGTGAGTTTGAATGAATATTTTTTATCAGGAGCATCCTTCTGCCATATTTTCTCATACACAGTATCAATACGGAGATCAAAGTAACTCATTATTCCCTTGTCGTTAAGGGATTTATTGACACTTTTTTTAGTGTTCTCTGAGTTTTCTGTCGAGTGCAAGTTTATCTGGTGCGGAAACTCGACTATATCATCAGAAAAATAATTTAAACGTATTTCGTCTCCATTTCTTTGTGCTCTTTCTTCCGAGCGCTCCTGAAGTTCTTTGATTATTTCAGAGGTTATTTTTTCAACCCTCCAATTGTTAACGCACAGTCCGTCATATTGTAAGGCACGAGAGAATTCGTCAGCTTTGTATTGTGCTAAATCAAAGTCGTTTTTGTTAAACAATGGATGAGAAAATCCTCCTATAAGCTGAAATAACAAATTATGATCTGCTTTCTCCTTTGAGGTTGCAAGATAAATAAAGAGATTATTTACCATCTCGAATGACTTTCCGGGCATGTTATCAATAAGATTTTTTCCTACCCCTGACTCCAATAATTTTTTCCCTATATTCTCAGCATCTTCATTCCACGAAATTTCTTTTGAAATCACAGTTAGAGCATCTTTGCTAATAATTGAAGGGCCTACTTCATCGAGAAGCTCCCGTCTTAGCCTGTAGATCTTCAAATAACTAATGAAATCAAAAGCAAATATTTTATCTTCTGGAAGAGGTTTTTTCTTCCCCGATAAATAGTCATAATCTTCATCGGGTGCATATCTATCCAGTTGCCAACCCCCATTAGTATAGATCCTCACAAATACTTTTATTACATCTTGTGCAGAAATTCCTTCTCTCACAAAATTTTGAGGGGAAAGATTTAATGAGGTTGAAAAGCCACAAAACTCAGCTTCTTCTAAAAGTTTATCGAGTATGGAAAGAGTTTTCTCTTTAATATTCATTAAAATCAGAATTATTAATCAGTAAAGTACGTATATTCAAAAAAACATAAATTTCAAAATTTTCCTGAAATATTGATATAACAGGATTAGGGATTAGCTTTGAAGAAAAGAACCATAGGGGGAATAGAAGGGGTTAGAAGTAATTGGTCTCTCCAGACTACCCTATAATTCAAAAACCAAAAGACGCAGTATCTAACTATGTTAATAAGGTATATAACCCTACGAGTTTTTTTCAAAAGAAATCTCATTTATTGCTAATTTCGTATAAAGAAATTTAATATTTTGAAAACCAAGATAAATGAAAATATCCTGTATCATGTATCCTCAAACAATGCCTATGGATATAAATCCATCAACTTGAGAAAATCTGCTTTTCTATGCATAATAAAAGCGAAATGAGCAATCGATGTATCAATCTAACCAAAGACCAACTTAAAGCCCTCACAGAAGCAGAGAGGGTGATCCAGAAGCCTGTTCTATGGAAGCGAATTCAAAGTGTTCGAATGAGAAATGCGAAACTCAATCAGGACACTATTGCGGAAGTTCTAGGGGTGCGACCAGAAACCATTCGTATATGGCTCAAGAAGTATCGATCCGGAGGTCTTAGAGATCTGTTGTCTCAGCATTATTCAGGACGAAAGCCTCAGTTGGGAGAAAAAGAAATGAATACTATTGCTCAGTGGCATAAGACAGTAAAGCCCTTTCAAAAAGTAGAGGAGCTTCAACAGTTTATTGCCAAGCACTTTGATGTTCAGTTCCATCCTTATTGGGTGCGGATTTTAGCTAAAGAAAGGCTTAAAATTAGTTTTAAAGTCAAAGAAACAGCATATCACAGAAAAATGCAAAATACCTATGCTTCTTTCGTGAGAGATCAATGCTGATTTGTGAGAAATTTCGACATGGTAAAGTAATATTTCAAAAAGGAGCGTTTGTCGCTTAGTGAAGAGGTTTGTGTGATATTGTCTCAGGTCTTGACTTGTTATTTGAGAAACGAGGATAGATTGAGAGAGCTTCTTGTTATTGGCTTTAAGTAATCTGACAGAGAGTTTGTGAGATGTTAACAGTTCTTTCGTTACTTAACACAATAGCTGTTGTTCCATCCTTTGATAGACTTCTTTAAAACCCTCCCCCCTCCCACTTTGTCCTGTGCGTTTTTGTAGATTGTATATATCCGTCCCTACATACGTCAGGGAAAAACCTTAAAAGCTTGCATTTAAGCGTTATTTCTGCTATAATACGAGGTCAAATCATGTCTCAAAATAATATTGCCGATCTTGTACTACTTATCCAAAACTCCTTCCTCACAGATGGGGAGAAAACGAAGTAGAAAAAAATAGCCAATGAATTTAGTTCTGCAGGGAATGAGGGAAAACTCAATCAGATGTTCTCATTCTTTCAAAAAGAGGCTCAAACAAGGAAACAACTGGAAATACAAAAACAGGAACTACACGAAAAGTATGAAGACAAGCGTTTTGATTATATCAACAAAGCAAATGAAATCAGGCGTGATTATCAAAAAAAGACAGAAGAAAAACAAAGAGCCAACGAAGCTAAAGCTCTTGCTGACATTGAAGCCGAAATAATGGCACTCTGATGATACTCTACCACTTTCCACATATCAACTCAGTATTTTCCGAAAAACAATGGTGTTTTCGGGAGACAGTTGATACCTACCGAGAGTCGGGCGAAAATTTGTCGGATGAAGAAGCTGTTCCGGTAGATACTCAAATTGATGAAACGATTGGAAAAATTCAAACAGTCAGAAGTAAAACAGTAGGACAAGTATCTCATTTTGCTGAATTGGCGTTTTCACAAGAAGAGGCACGAGTGCAAGCACAAGAAGCAAGTCAAAAATTACAACAAGCCTATGTGGACATTGGATTACCCAAGTTTGATCAAGAAAAAGGACAAATTCAGTTGGCTCAAAATCAGACAACAGATACCCTTCGCAGTGATCTTGATGGACTGATAGCATCATCTTCTCCAGAAGCGGAAACAGAAGAAAGAGCCTCTCCAGAAAGAGTTTTAAAGCAAGTGAGAGAAAAAAATCCAGAAGTAGCTGATGGATTTTTGGATAAGATGTCTCAAGTGACATTTGAGGATATTGTAGATACTCTTCAAAATCTTACTCCCGCACAAAAAACAGATTTAATCGCTGATATGACCCCGCTTGTTGGAGACTACAAAGGAGGTGCTGAGGCTTTCTGGGGAGAGTCTCTCATTGCTGGAAGTGATATGGCATGGTGGGAACAAATTATTAGTGGTTTGAGTGCTACTCCGGTCTTGGGGACTCCTTTTGATGTCGTAAAGGTACTTGAAAAAGTTGCGATGATTGCGGTGGCGAGAAAGCAAGTTGGTGGGGTGTTGGATAAAGTTCCGTCAAAAAAAGGAGGGGAGGCTGTAGAAATGGGAACAACAAAAATAGAATATGCTACTCCAGAGCCAAATGAATTCAATGAGTTGATAAAAATGAGACAAACGGAAGGAGGGAGTTTGAGTGTAAAATCAGAGGAATTTTTAAGAAATTCAATAATGAGGGTTTCTGAAGATGGAAAAACTGGTTTTGGCCTAACAAAGCCTGATAAGGATGGAGTTATGGAATTATTCAATGTGTTTTCTCTTGAAAGAGGTCGAGGAAAGAAATTAATGCTTGAGGCAATTCGAGAAGCTAAAAAACAAGGGGCAAAAAAAATAAGATTAGATGCTTTCGAAGTTAATTCTGAGGGAGCGAATTTAAAAAAGTTCTATGAAAAAGCTGGTTTTAGAGAGTTTAGGAGAGAAAAAAACTGGACTGATGGAGGAACCGATGTTATATTCATGGAGAGAATTCTTTAATTATTATAAAATGAATGAAAAAGGACTGTATCCGGAAGATTATCAAGATGACTGGACAGAGGAAGAAAAAAAAGAACTTCTTCTGCTATCTGGATATGAAGAACCTATAGAAGATGTTAATCAAGCCTATGCTGAATATATTTACAAAACGAGCGGTAGGATAATTGGGGACTATAAACCACCAACTGAGCAAGGGGGAAATATAGAATGAAATTATGAATTCTTTGGAGAAACAACCTGATCTTTTCAAGATTAAGGGAGATCTAAAAACTCCTATCATCGGTCATGTACCGCATAGTTCTCAACATATCCCCGAAACAGTTCGGGCCGATTTTGCATTAAATACAGAGGAAATTGATCACGAATTATTGAGAATGACAGACCATTTTACGGATGAACTTTTTTCGAGTATTGATGAGACTGGAAAAAGTTTAGTGTATGGCGTTAGTCGTTTAGTTTGTGATCCTGAACGTTTTTGGGAAGATGAAAAAGAAGCTGCCTCCAAGACTGGTTTTGGAGTCGTATATGAAAGTTCTTGTTCTGGAAAGCCATTAAGAAAAGATGTCCGTCAAAATCCTCGAGATACTTTGTTAAAAACTTATTATTTTCCGCACCATGCTGCTTTAGAAAATCTGGTAAAAGAGTGTCTAGAAAAATTTGGGCGATGTTTGATTATTGATTGTCATTCCTTTCCTTCTCAACCATTGCCTTATGAAGCAAATAGAGATTTAGACAGACCAGATATTTGTATTGGGGCTGATGAAATTCATTCTCCAAATCCATTAGTACAAGAAGCCTGTGAATATTTTCAGGAAGCTCTACTCGATGTTTCAGTTAATAAACCATTTTCAGGGAGTATCGTTCCTAGTTCTTATTATGGAAAACCCGATACAGGAGTTCATTCGATAATGATCGAAGTTAACAGAAGATTGTATATGAACGAAAATACTGGAGAAAAAAATGAAAATTTTGAGCCAATGAAATCGATTATAGGAGGATTTTTGGAGAGAGTAAGCTTAGAACTGTAGCCTCTTTCAATCGCAAAAATAGTTGATAAAACAGATCGTAGAAGAAACTTTTGGCTAATTCTACTTGTTTTGTTTTTCCCAATACTTCTCATAAGCCGTATCGATCCCACGAGATGAGTCGAGAAGCAACTCAGAGATCATATCAAATCCCTGATTGCTTACCGAAAGCGAAAAACAGCAGGTTTTATCCAGATTTCGGATATTCAGATCGACCAGAGGGGACTCTGGGCAATTTAAATCAGCAGAAACTTCGAAAATGAAGCCTTCTGTGTCGAAATTGGGAAGCCGGAGGCGAGATGAATTTTTCTTCATACAAAAAGGGATTACCTAACCTGGCATCCCACAATTTCAGCTGTGCTGACCTAGTGGCAGGAAGATAATCCCTGTCTTGTTCACTAAGTCATGCACTTAAAATGCACGCACAGTAATAAATCGAAATTGTAGGATGCACTGGCAACTTAGGCTTTGTGTGGTTTCATGTCAAATGTTTTGCATAAAAACACCACTTCGAAAGAAATTGACATTTTATCAATTTTTCTTATAAAACAAACAAATAAGAATTTATGTCTATGTCAGCTGAACGTGCAATACTAATGGATCTTCGAGAAGATGTTGAATATATTCATTCAACACTAGTCCCTCATGCAAGTGATAGAGGGAAATTTGATAGCATGGCTGGAGATTTGGCCAGAGACTATGGGACTGATCCTGTTCTGATCAGAGCTATTGGATTAGGCTCTATACCTACATCATTAGAGGTAAGCAAAAGGACTAAATTCGTAATGCATCGATATGTGAATGAGGCTCGAAATGATGCAGAAAGGCAGATAAGAACTCAAAGAATGGCACATCTTTTTGGGATTGCTCCGGGGAGTGTTTCTTCTTATGTTGCTTGGGTTACGATGGAAGATGCTCAAAAAGAAGGACAAAAAGAAAATCCTACAGAAAAACCTGCTGAAGTTGAAGCCGAGCCAGTTTCAAAACAAGAACCACGCAGAAAAAACAGCAGACACCTTTCAAAAGAAGTGAAAGCTCGTATTTGTGGATATGTAGAACTTGGAGAAACAGAAGAGGAGAAACGAATACTCAGGCAAGAAATGGCTGATACTTTTTGGGTAACGAACAATGTTATCGGAGCAATTACTGCTCATGTGAAAATCAGAGCCAAAAGAGCGGCAAAAGAGGCTGAAAATGCACAAAGTGATCCTGTTTCTCCACAAATATCTGAAGCAGAAATCAAAGATGAAAAACTTCCTTCAAATTCACTTGCACCAGAAGATATTGAATTTGTTCAAGAATACATTGCCAATGAGCCAAATTTAGAAGCACAGAAAAAAGCACAAGCAGAATTAGCTACGTCTTTTGAAGTTCCATTGGAAGAAATTGAGAGACTAACTTCAGACTTACTAAAACCACCTGCAACATTGCCTGTCTCAGAAGAAAAAGCTGATGATAGCCAACCTGCTGAAAGGATGGAATGCGCTGAAGAAGAAACTCCAGAAGCCCTAAATGGGGCTCATATCGAATATAACAATGAAATCAAGAACGAATGGAGGAAAAAAATGCGGGAATTTTTGGAGGAACGAACCACTCCTGAAGAACGAGCAAAGATGAAGGTGCTTTGTTTACCGGGGAGGCAGTGGCTGGAAGTGGAGCATGTATATTTAGCTCTGGGATTTAGACCGGAGAATATTATCGGAGTGGAGCGAGAAGCTTCTGTGCGAGCAGAATTTGAGCAAAATGCGGAGCAATTAGGATGTCAGGCTCACTTTGGGGATTTGCAGGATTTTTTGGAGAGATATGAGGGGAAGTTTGATGTGGTGAGTTTGGACTTCTTAGGGCCAGTGAGTATACAAGCTATAAAAATATTTAATAGATTAAAAATTAGCGAAAGAGCTTTTGTTTTAACAAACTTTCAAGGAAAAAGAGAAAATAAGGCACAAGACTGTCTACATGCTGTGGATGGAATGGTTCGTAAGTTTACAACTGGTTTTCAGCAGGATGTAGGAGCTTTAGAAGATATTAAAAATAGTATCTCATTACAGGAGCAGGGAATAGAAAGCCCAAGGCAATTGGAGGCTGTCAGAGATGATACTTTTTGTTATCTCATCCATAACACAATTCCTCGAAATCATAATCCACGTTACGTAAACAGGCTTGAAAGGTTATCTGTTCATAAACGTTTTCATCAATTACAAGCTGCATCAGCTGATCTAGCAGATACATTAGAAAAACTTCTAATCCGTTTTGGGCATCCAAAAAGTTGGGGTGTTGCCATTTACTTGGCAAACATATTTTTAAGATCTGTAACTTATGATACACATTTGGTTTCTGTAGAAAAGTATCGATACATGAGTAAGTCAGGGAATAGAACTACTCCGTTTGTTTCCGATTTTTTGGAACTGAGAGTTCCAACTGAATTATATGGTCAAACAAAATGCATTACACAATTCATGTTGGAATGCATGGAATATTATTTTACTACTCCTGAAGGAGAGAAATTTGAGAATAGAGGCCAATTTTATTTGGTAGCCACAGATGGAACAAGAGTAACAAACAGAAAAGTCGATCCAACAGATACCTTGATATTTAAAACTCCTGAAAAAGAAATTGCACTGCCTTTATTGATGTACTACAGCGAAGTTAAGGCTTATAGAAATGCCTGTATGGGAAATATGATGGATAGAACAATTTTGTCTAGAGAAGATGAAAACCCTCCTCGAAAAGAAATATCTATCGATAGAGCTTCCGAAAATATTCAAGTCCCTGCATCCCAAAATGACGAACCATCAGGTAATACAGAAAAAGTGCATACAGATGTAGAAATATTACCTCCTGAACAAACAGGAGCGCATATCGAATATAACAATGAAGTAAAAAATCGATGGAGGGATAAAATGAAGGAATTTATCACAGAAAGAATTCCAGAAAAAGAAAGAGCAAAAATGAGGGTTCTTTGTCTCCCAGGAAGAGCTTGGCTAGAGGTAGAACAAGTTTATCTCCCATTAGGTTTTTCCCCAAAAAATATCATTGGAGTAGAACGAGAACCGTCTGTCCGAAAAGAATTCGAACAAAATGCTGTACGATTAGGATGTCAGGCACATTTTGGAGATTTAAAAGAGTTCTTAGGGCAAGATAAAACTCCATTTGACGTGGTAAGTCTGGATTTTTTAGGGCCTATGTGTGAAGCTTATCTTGAAATTGCAGAACATATCTCCGTTAATCAGAGGGCTTGGGTAATGCTCAATATGCAAGCGAGAAGAGAAAAAACAAAAACTCAAAAAGAGCTTCAATATATGCATGGGCAATTAGCAGATTTCGATGCTGATTTTGCTATGAAATCTGGAGCATATGGAGCTTTTAAACACTTAAATGATGTCGGAAAGTCTAGAGTTAACGATCCAGAAGCTCTGAAAGAAGTTCGGGAAACCTCCCTAGCACTCGCTTTTGAGTCTGCTTTATCGAAAAGAACAAGAACATATCATGAAAAAACAGCTAGGATGCTTAGGGCGATTAGACCGGATTTATTACCTGAAGGCATACCAGTTACAGATCCAAGAATACAGGATGTAATGATTTCCTATGCCGGACAATTAGCTGACTCTCTTGGGAAAATGCTCTCAGATGCATCTTCTGCAACCCAAAAGTGGGAAGAGATGAACTTTGCAATTTTAAATATGTTTATCGGTGGGATTGTGAGGATGAAACAAATAGTCCATCTACAAAAATTTCAATATGTCAGTGAAGGAGAAAAACGAAATACGCCATTTGTTTCCGATTTTTTTGAATTAAGAGGAACTGATAATTTTTCCAGCAATGTTCGCCATACCAATAATTTCCTTCTTGCTTCTATTAACGGGGTATTAGAGGCTCGAGATAAAAGTCGATTAGGAAGGCTTGAAATGATTTTCTGTGATAAAAAAGGCACAAAAAAAGCTTCTAGATTTTTAAAAAGATCGGATCTAATAAAATGTTTTATCGATGGTCAATCATGCGCAGAAATCTCTCTTGGGCGAATACTAGGCGATATTTCTGCTTATGTTGATTACAGTGCCAATGTGGTAGGGAGCTTTGATGATAAATTTAAAACACCAAGAAGAGATATATAGTGAAGGCCATCCCATCCCTCTACTTATAAACCAAACAATCAAGAACCAAGCTTCTCACCAACACAATCCAGCTCCTCCCACACCACCTCATTAATCTTTTGCTTAACCCCATTAATTCGCCTAGAATAGCCATGTTTCCTCAATACAGCGGAGAAGTGAAAACAAAAGTACCTATTGAGACCTTTTGCACCAATCAACTTCCCTTCAATCGCTCATGGTCTTCGACCAGTACTATTTTTATAAACAAATATCAATCATCACAGCAAACAGTCAAATAAGTACCCCAAGCAAGTAAACGGAGTGAATCAATATCAAAGTAATGAAACCACTATTTTATCTTGCACGTTGCGCAGATAAATCCCTTTATGTTGGATACACATCCAATATTTTCAAACATAAAAAGACTCATATATAGTGGAGAAGGAACTCGATACACAACTATCAGAGTCCGTTAATTGGTGCACAGAATCATCAATAACAACTTTTAAAAATGCTGAAAACCATATCTAATACCCTATTTATTACTTTGACTTATCACAATTCACACCTATAAAGACCTGGTTAATTACTTAGCAAATATCGCTATCATTGCCCATGTAGACCATGGAAAAACAACTCTTGTAGATGCCTTATTAAAAGCAGGCGGAGTTTTTGCTGAACACGAAGAAGTAACTACCTGTGTCATGGATAGTAATGATCAAGAAAAAGAAAGAGGCATCACCATTTACGCTAAAAATGCCGCTATCCAATACCAGGGAACTAAAATAAATATAGTAGATACCCCAGGACATGCCGACTTTGGAAGTGAAGTAGAACGAGTACTCAAAACAGTTGAGGCAACAATTTTGGTCGTGGATGCATACGAAGGACCAATGCCTCAAACTAAATTTGTCCTTAAAAAATCTCTTGAACAAGGGAAAAAAGTACTCGTTGTAGTAAATAAAATCGATAAAAAAGCAGCCCGTCCTGATTGGGTGATTGACCAGGTATTTGATCTATTTATAAAACTCGGAGCCACAGACGAACAATTAGATTTTCCGTATATGTATTCAGTTGCTCGAAACGGAACAGCAATCAGAAATCTCACTGATCCACAAAAAAACATTACCCCTCTTCTCGATTTCATTCTCGAACACGTACCAGAAGCCGAACAAAATACATCGGTTGATTTTCGAATGCAACCAGCAACATTAGATTATGACAATTTCTTAGGTCGTATCGCTATAGGACGTGTACGAGAAGGAATGCTGATCGGAAACCAATCAGTTTCCATATTAACACCAGACAGAGAAAAAAGAACCGGAAAGATATCTAAATTGTTTACCTACAGAGGCATAATTCGAGTTCCAGTAGATACAGTTAAAGCAGGAGATATAGTCGCAGTTGCGGGACTTGAAGATATATTTGTGGGAGAAACAATTACTAGTAATGCTGATGCCGAACCACTCCCTGCAATTCGAGTTGATCAGCCTTCTCTTGCCATGCATTTTATGGTAAACGATTCCCCTTTTGCCGGAAAAGAAGGGAAATTTGTAACCAGTCGTCAGATTCGTGACCGGCTGGAAAAAGAACTCGAAACAAATGTCGGACTTCAAATTGATTTTGAAAGTAAAGAAAACGATTCAATAAAGGTAATGGGACGAGGAGAAATGCACTTAGCCGTACTAATTGAAACCATGAGAAGAGAAGGATTTGAGCTACAAGTATCACAACCAGAAGTAGTATTACAAGAAATTGATGGCATAAAACATGAACCTATAGAATCAGTGGTAATAAATGTACCAGAAGAAAAAGGAGGAGAAATAATAGAATTAATGTCTCTGAGAAAAGGACAAATGACTAATATGAAAACCGAAAATAGTATCACACAACTAGAATTTGATATTCCAATGCGAGGATTACTCGGAATTCGATCCAATTTTATCATTCTTACAAAAGGAGAAGGAACAATGTATAGTTCTTTTGCAAGAATGGCACCACATGCAGGCCCTATCGAAAAACGCAAAGTCGGGTCGTTAATATCTGGAGAAACAGGTACCACTACAGGATATTCTCTGTGGAAATTGCAAGACCGAGGACCAATATTTATCAACCCAGCAATTGATATCTATGAAGGGATGATTATCGGTGAACATAATCAAGGAACTGATTTAACAGTTAATGCTATAAAAGGCAAACAACTCACAAATGTTCGCTCATCAGGAGCAGATGATGCTATAAATTTAACACCTCCAATCAAAGTTACTCTAGAAAAAGCACTTGAATACATCAAAGAAGACGAATATGTGGAAATCACTCCTAAAAATATTCGATTGAGAAAAAAGTGTTTGACAGAGGTAGAACGAAAGAGAAGTAAATAATTATAGTACACATTATGTTTCGGCTTACTACCTTTTAGAATCTAAAACTCGATATATGCAAATTTATCTCGATACTCTCGGCTGTAAAATGAACTTTGTAGACTCCGAACAAATTGAAAAAAAGGTACAAAAAATGGGTTTTTCAATATCAAAAAAAGAAACAGATTTTGTAATCGTAAATACATGCACAGTAACACATCTGGCCGATCGAAAATCTCGAGCTAAAATAAATAAACATTTAAAGGAGGGCAAAAAAGTAATCATCTATGGATGTGGTCCGCGAACCGATCTAAAAACATGGGAAGAAAAATTTCCAAACTGCAAAATCTATCGCAACATAGATGAAGTATTAAAATATCTGAACAAACGTATGCCAAAAGTAAAAAGAAATTCAAAGTTGCCCGTATATGGATCTACAGAAAGAACTCGAAAATACATCGAAATTCAAAACGGATGCGATACCTACTGTAGCTACTGCATTATCCCTTTTGCTCGAGGAAAATCAGTAAGTCGTCCATCCACTGATATCATAACCGAAATTCAGAATAACGAAAAAAATGGCTTCAAAGAAATTGTTCTGACAGGAATAAACCTAGCAGCTTGGGGAGCTAGTCACACAAATAAACAATCAGAAAGTAAATTAGGGAATTTACTAGAAGAAATATTAGCTCAAACATCTATACCACGTATTCGAATATCTTCTGTTGGTCCTCAGTTTTTGAATGATAAATTTTTCGAAGTATTTGCAAATGAAAGAATATGCGATCATCTACATATCTCCATTCAGTCTGGAGCAGAAACAGTTCTAAAACGAATGAATCGAGGACACGGAGTACAAGAAATAGTAAATGTAGCAAACAAAGCTAAAAAAACTCGAAAAAATGTAGCACTAACCTGTGACATCATAGTTGGATTCCCAGGAGAGACAGATACAGAATTTCAGCAAAGCATAGAACTAATAAAACAATTAAAAATGACAAAGATTCATATTTTTCCATTCTCTGTAAGATCCGGAACAGCTGCAGAAAAAATGAAACCAAGAATTTCAGATAAAGTAAAAAAAAATCGCACCACTTATCTAAAAAAAATAGGAATTAAATTACAACAACAATTTATCGAACAAAATATCAACTCACAAAAAGAGGTGCTATGGGAAAAAAAAGGCATAGGTTTAACTTCAAATTATATTCAGGTGAAAAATAATAAAGCAAACATTAATAACATCGAGACAGTGCTATTAACAAAGGAAAATGTAGTCTATTAGAAAATACTAAAAAAAAAGCGTTTACTTGAAATTTCAATACTCAAATAAGTAATTTAACATCCTCAAGAGTTAGCATAAAAAAATCGTTTTCCTGTTCTTTTTTCATTCTCACAATATCTTTTAAAGAAGCCTTTTCTCCAGATTCATTTAAGATTTCACAAATCACCACCACTGGAATTTTATTGCATTTTTTTGCCAACAATACAGCTGCCTCCGTATGACCAAAACGCTTAGAAAAATCGTTTTCTGCTCTCAAAGGAAAGGTATGTCCTGGTTTCATAAAATCAGTAGGACACGAATTTTTACTAGCTAGAAGTTTTATTACCTCTGCTCTATCAGAAGCAGAAACTCCAGTTGTTATTTCTTTTCCTCCATCTACAGGAATACAAAAATTTGTTTGATGAATACTTGTGTTTTGAGCTGTAATCAGTGGTATTTCTAATCTATCTAAAATTTTAGACTCACATGCAACACATATCATCCCACATGCTTTTTTTAACAAAAAATTTATTGATTGAGGAGTAATGTATTCAGCCAAAATAAAAAAATCTGCCTCTTCTTCACGATGTTCATCAAAAACAATTATAAATTCTCCTCTTCCGAATCTTCTTAATGCTTCTTCCATTTATAAAAAAAATATGCTCTTTTTGTAGATTATTTTCAATCAAAATATTAAAGAATAAAAACAAAATAATCTAATCAATTTTAACCCCTTTATTTTCCATCTCCATCGTTAAAATGGACTTTTTTTAGAAAAAGACTTGACACATGCTAGTCCTTGACACATAAGCACCTTATATTTTTTAACAATTTTAATTATGAAATCAGCAAAACTTAATGACCGTTTTCTTATAGAAGAAGGTCTTAACGAGGATGAGGTGCAACCTGGAGAAGAAAATTTTG
>CAZQFO010000035.1:0-14308 GCA_964592695.1 uncultured Candidatus Peribacteria bacterium | reverse complement strand
AAAGACTTTTTAGACTTTTTTTGTGACTGATTTTAGTTTTCGGAGTGGACTCATTTTTTACTGTCAAGAGATTTTTTGTTTTTTTTTTGAACCCCTTATTTTTGCATAAATATTTTCTTGCATACGAAATAAAAAATAAATACAATCGCCCCGGAATTTAAAAACAAAAAGCAAAATTAATCGGACAATTTCAGGTCTGATTGTTTTTTAGTGCATAATTTAAACAAAAATGGGGCAGAATTCACCAAACAATGAACCACCAAGCGATTCACCTATTACAGAAAAGGGCGAAGGCGAATATCCTATTCAGACGGAGGCTGACTTGAAATATTTACTGGATAATGATATGGAATTAACGAGAGCTGTTCCTACAGGGTACGCAAAAAATAGTACCATCTATGGAGACAAAGTTCATATCACAGCTGAAGTTATTAAAAATATAGTAAAATTCAGAAAAAAATCAGGCATAACAATAATATATGCACGTCCTATAGCTGCCGAGGTAATAAATGAAGCAGTGGAAAATGTACGAAAAGTGTTTGACGTGATTGATGATATTTTATCAAAAAAGGAGGAAGATGAAGAAATGGAGGATGTGGCTACACGGTTTCAAATGAATCTGCAAATACAAAAATTAATGGATAAAACATATAAAAATATCAAACGTTTACAGGCTATGTTTAATACCCATGCTGCTGATCACCTCCTGGCACTTAATCGCAAAAGTAATAGCAGTGCTCGTCATAGCATCATGGCGGCATTTAATGCCATGGAAATACTCACAGCAAGAGAAGAATTCGATGACGAAACAATAGTAAAGGGATCTTTTCAGACAGTGAAACATGATCTAGGAAAACAACTAGTCCCTTCAGAAATCTTAAATTTTAAAGGAAGACCGGAAGGAGAAGATTGGAAAAAAATGCAAGATCACGTATTACACGGAGGCATGATACTTAGCAAATTTAAAGAAGGTGATGAGCTGGGGTTTCTGATCGCCGTATTGCATCAGGAGTATTACGCTAAACATAAAGAAAAAGGGTATGGAGGATTAACTACTGATGAATACTATGAAAAGATTGGAAATGATACGAGAATTGACATAAAGAAAATGGTTACCGAATTAAATCCTAAAGATAGAGACCTGATTTTCGCCAGTTTTTTAGCCGATATGATTACAGCACTTGAAGAAAAAAGGTCCTATAAACCACCAATGTCACCATTTAAGGTCCTCTTGATTATTTTTGAAGATGCAAAAGCAGGACACTTCAACCCAGTAGATGTAGAAGCCTGGAGTGAAGTCTACCGAAAAAAACATCCATATTTGTTGTTAGAAGGACAAGTAGAGTCTCTCCCTCGAGAGTTTGGGAAAAAACATTTTGTATCCAGTACGTGGTTTTCTTTTAAAGATCTGGAAAAATTAGGATATCTCCCGGAATTTGAAAAGAAGGGGATAAAGATAGATATTTGTTGTCTGAGAGGGGGAATGTCTTTTGCAGAATTAATGCGTATAAAAAGAATTAAAAAACTCGACATCAACATGACTCCTCAATATCTCAAAGATAATGGGATACGGCTCGAAAAAGGGAAAGCTCATTACATAAAATTACCAGTTAAAGAGTATATACTGACGTATGATGAATTAACCGGCCCGATGGGGTATACAGATATTTTTTTAAAGAGGATGCTGGCACTTCAGATAAGTGAAATCAAAAATCATGGTGTAGGATTAGCGCATTTTGCAAGAAGAAAATATCACATTAAAAAAACTTTTGAGAGTCGATTGGAAGCTGCCAAAAAGGAGTGTGAGAAAGCAACAGTTAATCCAGAAAAAACAAGATTTATACATCTTCCTGCACAGGAGGATCGATTGACTATGGATGAATTAGAGGAAATGGGAATTAATGCGAGTATATTAAGAAATATAGCAAAGAAAAAAATGGTGGGATCAGACTGGAAAGATTCCCTGAGCGTAGAAGAGCTAGCCAAAAATGGTTTTGAAGTGTCGTTAGAGATGATGAAGGAACACTGTATAGATCCCAGAACACCTATTTATTATGACGTAGAGGTGGTGAAAACTATTGGTCCAACCCGAGCCAGATTTGTAATTCGTCAAGAAGGAGACAAAAAAGAGTCGGTTCTAGATCGAAAAAGAATAAAAGAACTAAATGGTATTCAGCGATTTTTGATAGAAGATGTGGGAGAGGTAGAGATGGACTTCTCAGAATTAGTAGCCCTGCCGGATCTCAGTCATGTACAGATGAATCCTATGTGGGAAGGGGAGTGGGATTAGATCTCGGTCGCTTCACGCTAATAGCAAAATAAACTATGGGATTGATTTATTGCCGATTCACGAGGTTGAAGCGAGCATAGCGAGCGAAACCTCGGGAAAATCGGCATTATTCCGAAGATCTTACTTTTAGATAGTACATCCATTATTGAGGAATTACTGTGCAAACCTAGCGTGAGACAACCCTGAGACATTAGACGTACTTACGAGTTCTTCTGTCTATATGTGTCGTATATACAAAGGTTCGAGTATCTTTATCTTTTTTATCTCGATTTAATTCTTGACCATTTTGCATCAGATGATAGGCGAGGATCAAACTATCTATAGATTGAAAAGCAACACATCCATGTGATTCTCGATTAATCCCAAAGTCATATCCGGTTCCAGGTACTATCCCATGAAAATAAATAGTTCGTCTTGCTGAATTTGCATTGTGACGTTCTAGGCCATTTTGTTCATAAACAACTGTTCCGATGCATCCACCACCACTTCTCCCATACACATCTTTCTGAGGTCGTTTAGCAGCTATTCTCTGTCCTAAGTGACTAATCACTGGAGCACTGAGAGAAAAAAGTCCTGTAGGAGTTCCATGACCTCGTGATCTAATACCACCAACACCAGTAGAAATTGCAAAATCATATAAAAAAGTTGGATTGCCATTTTCGTTTGTTTTGATTAAAAAAGCACGCTGTCCACCATTTTTTGATAGCTCAGGATCAACAAGTACAGAGTATTTACCAGGCTTGAGATTGGGCATCAATTTTTGGAGAGGGGTAGAAAATTTTTGTCGAAGTCTTGTCTGTTCTGTAGAGTTTTGGGTATCTAGTTTTCGTGTAGTAGTAGATTTACTAGTTAATTTTTCTTTATATTCTTTTATAAATGTTTCTAAATTAACAGCTCTTCTTTTTGTTTTGTAACTGCCATTTTCTTTCCAGCGAACACGATAAGTTCCTTCATTTAATTGTCCTTTTATAAACTGCATTATATTCACATCAGTGATGTTAATGCTTTCAAAAAGTTTTTTGTCATGTTCTGTGAGTTTTGGTCTGTTGGGAAGGCTTAGTATTTCGGGGACGTGAGCATTGTATCCTTTTTTCTTTTTTGTAACTCTGTATTTATTAAGTTGTGCTAAGTATTGTGATGGCGTCGTGGTTATAACAGTTCTTTCTTTGGAGGTTCCTCTTGTTGTAGGTATTTCTGAAGTAGGAACTGCTCTTGTTTTTGGTTTAGGAATTGGAGGTGTTCTTACTGTGGTATGTCTGGGATGGCTTGTCGATCTAGTAGTTGTTTTTGACATGTTTCCACTTGCTACAGTTTTTCTTTTTGGTTTTCTTGTAGTTTTCGGAAGAGGATGGTGCACAGTTTTTGGTTGTTTTTTTTCTATTTTAGCTACATATTTTTTCGCTAAACGTAAGGTTTTATCCCCAAAAGCATTATCTTCACTGATTTGTTTTCCCATTTTATTATTCAGCTTTTTCTGAAACTTTCTTACGGTTCTTACTTTCATTTGATCTAAAATATGAGATATGATGATTTGGTTTCTTCGTGAAAAACTATCCTTGTATTCAAAATTATTTCCCAGTGAATCAAGCAATTCTTGAAGGTTTTTGGAGGTGTCTTTTTTTACACGAGCTTTCTCTACTTTTTTTCTTACTTTTTTGGCTTCAGGATCCCGAGGAATATTATATTCCTCATCATCTTCAGGACGGAATCCGATCTGGTATAATGAATTTCTAGACATTTTTAGTTTTATTTTAATAACTACTTATTTTATCACATTTCCTATATAGATGCAAATTTTTTTGGAGTGAAAACTCTATTGAACCTGATGTGTTATAAATAATAAAAAAAGGCGAGGTTTTTCGGTGCTCATGTCTCAGGTTCAATAGTCTCGTAGAGCTATTGAGTCACAAAATATAAAAATGGTTCAATAGCCTTGCAGGACTATTGAACCTGATGCGTTATAAATAATAAAAAAAAGACGAAGTTTTTCGGTGCGCATGTCTCAGATTCAATAGTCTCGTAGAGCTATTGAATCACAATATATAAAAATGGCTCAATATCCTTGTAGGACTATCGAACCTGATGCACAAAGAAATTTATGAAAAAAACACCTCCGAACTCGAAAGTGCTTTTTCTTTGACACGAGAAAAATCAAATGCAAAACCCATTCCGTGGGCGAGGGATTGCTGCAATTTTATAAGCCTGTTGACCGATTCCTCCAGGAAAGAGAGTATAAAAATATTTGCTATTTACTTTCTCTTTACCCAATTTCTTCCCGATTACTTTGGTCAAGATGCGGATCAAGGGAGCGATTTTATATTCTTCGTAATACGCCCATACGAAATAGATCACCTCCCAATGATTCGGCCCCATTTCCACGGACTCTTGTGCAGCCAGATGAGTGGTAACGGCTGTTCTTTTGCTCGGATCAGAAATCCATCCGATTAAGTATCCAGCTTCGTCAGTTTCATAGGTTTGTCCAGCAACTTCCAAAATAGGCATTTGGTTCTCCTGTCGTTTAGGTTAGGGCTTAACAAAAAAAAGATTTTCGACGTTTCAAAGAGCAGAACTGTGACCTTGCATATGACTACAGATCAGACAGTTACAGGGAGAATCTTATAAAAAAACATTTGGATGGCAATTTTTTTTGGGGGGGATTGGATATAATCCGGATGCGAGTGACTATCAGGAAAAATAAGTAAAATATCCTTTTCAAAAACCCCACTTGTATTGCTTAAAAATATTCGTATTATAATACCAATTATAATTCGTATTTCATATATCATGACACGTCGTAAATCAGGTCAGGAACAGATTCGAAAACTTTGTAAAATCGGAGGTAGTAGCACAGGAGTAACGATACCTGTATCGATTTTACGTAAACTGGGATGGAGAACAAAACAAAAAGTCGTGGTAGAACAAGAAGGGGATCAAATCATTATCTCGGATTGGAAACATTAAAAAATATAAATATTTTTTGTCATTACAAAATTACTGAATAACTTTTGTGATTGATTTTTTAAGTAGATTTGTCTATCAAAAATTATCTAAAATTTAAAAAATTGAATATCGAAAATTAAGAAAAAAACCGAGTTTAATTTTTATAAATAAGCACCTAGAATTCATTAAATTGAATTTAATGTAATTTAATATGCAAAACAAAAACTCGTTTCCGAAGTGGACGTGTGCCAGTATTTTAGCTCCCGTCCTTTTTGCTCACTCCGCATTTGCCATCAGCTGGCCGACGACTCCACCGGGAGAAACAGAAAAAGGCGTCATTGGGGCTTATATTAACAGTCTTGATGATCTGGTTTTTACAAATGGAGGCAATGTGGGAATTGGCACAAGTAATCCTACATCCAAATTGGATGTAAACGGAAATACAAAAATAACAGGAAACCTAGATGTGAATGCCCCAATGTCAGTAGATATTGATTCGGGAACAACAGTGGGGATATCAGGAGATACTGATGTGGATATTTCAGCTGCAAATACATTGTCATTAGAAGGCGCCATTGTAAACGTCACAGGAGGAGTGCGATTACCAAATCTGGCCAATTGTAACACCATCGATACGGATGCAGGAGGAAATTTGGCATGCGGAGTGGATGAGGGCGGAGATGGAGCAGATAATGACTGGGCAAATGCAGGAACAGGAAGCATGAATACGGCAAATCTGGGAGATAAGGTCGGGATAGGATTAGCCGCTCCAAATGGAAAGTTGCACGTAAAAACTACTTCTGATATGGAAGTGGCTCGATTTGAAGATGAGAATGGTAATAAAGTAGTAGTGACTAAAGATGGAAAAGTAGGAATTGGAACAGTGGCCCCATTTGCCGGTTTAGAAATTGCAGGAGACGATATCAGAAATCCAAAATTAGGATTGGATAATACCGCCGCAGGAGGAGAAGATTGGTATTTTATTGCGACAGATGATACTTGGGTAAACGGAGGAGGGAAATTTGTATTAAATGATGGCCCCATGGCAGCAGATAACACTTTTTTGTCTGTTGAAAATAACGGAAGAGTGGGAATAAACACCATTAATTCAACAGCAACACTTGAAGTTAGATCGCACACTCCAAATGCCTGGCAGGGTGGTTTGGAGCTCACTTCAAATGATGGCACAGCTGCTTGGGTTTTTTCACCTAAAGACACCGGTCCATTAAATGGAAAAGGTCTACTTCTTAGTAATAATGGAGGAGGTAATATCCTCACATTTGCTAATGGAGGAAATGTTGCCATCGATACTGGTGCAGCTAATCCATCTGAGAAACTGGAAGTTGGAGGAGGTGTAAAAGTAAGTACAGCACTTGCCGCACAAGCAGGTACTATCCAATGGGATGGCAATAATTTTCAAGGACATGATGGAGCACAGTGGGTAAATCTAGATGCAGCAGGGGGAGGTGATAATCTAGGAGATCATATTGCCAACCAAAATATACAATTAAATGGCAAATTTTTGTCGAACGATGGAGGGGATGAAGGGATAAGAGTCTTGGATACGGGGCTTGTAGGAATTGGAATTAGTAATCCCACAACAACGCTCGAAATAAAAGCACACAGTCCAAATGCTTGGGCAGGAGGATTAGAACTTACATCAAACGATGAAACGTCCTCCTGGGTGCTTTATCCTCGGGATACTCAAGCACTAAATGGGAAAGCTTTGCTTCTGAGTAATAATGGAGGAGGAAATATAATAACGTTTGCTGATGGAGGGAACGTAGCAATTGATACTGACGTCGCAAACCCATCTGAAAAACTGGAAGTTGGGGGAGGGGTAAAAGTAAGTACAGCACTTGCCGCACAAGCAGGAACCATCCAGTGGGATGGTAATAACTTCCAGGGACACGACGGAAATGCCTGGGTAAATCTGGATGGTGGGGTGGATGCCGCAAATTTTATCCAAAATCAAAATGCCGTTGACCAGGTAGCTAACTTTCGAATTGATGGAGAAGGAGTAGTTATGGGAAATATGGGAATTGGAATAACCCCAAGTGGTAGCCATAAACTTGATGTAGACGGAAATATCCAGTTTAATGGAGAACTTATCCGTCAGGGAAGTACAGCTTATGGAACAAATAAAGGCACACACATTAATTTGGGAACGACCAGTAAGACTGGTCTGACCGGACAAAATTATAGCTATGCTACCGTAGCTGGAGGACAAAATAATGAAGCCTCCAATAATCATGCTACGGTTGGTGGGGGAGATGGCAATGTCGCCAGTGGTGATGAATCAACGATTTCCGGCGGAAAAGAAAACACTGCCAGTGGTGACAATGCGACCGTCGGAGGAGGCTGGCTCAATGTTGCTAGCGGATTTATATCATTTATCGGAGGAGGAGAAAATAATGAAGCCAGTGAGAATTATACCGTGATCGGAGGTGGCAAAAATAATGTGACCAGTAATGATTACAGCGTGGTTGCCGGTGGATTTACCAATATAGCAAGTGGGATGGGATCCTCCGTAGTAGGAGGAGAAAGTAATACATCAAGTGGTCAAGATGCTTTTGTAGGAGGGGGAACTAGTAATATTGCATCTGGGATCGGAGCTGTTGTGTCCGGAGGACTAGGCAATACGACAGCCGGAGATTATTCTCAATCGGGTGGGAAAAATATGAGTTTAACAGCAGACGCGGATAACACTTTTCTTTGGGGGCATAGTGCGGAAGTCGTAAATGTGGCAACTTCGGATGCTTTCATTATTTATTCTGGAAAGGTTGGTATCGGAGTGGTCAATCCCGGAGCGAAACTGGAGGTAGATGGAGGCATAAAAATGGCAAATTCAAACAATGCCGTAGCCGGAACTTTGCGGTGGGATGGAAACAACTTCCAGGGACACAATGGTGTAGCGTGGGTAAATCTGGGAGATGATAATGACTGGATAGGTGCCGGAACCGGAAATATGAGTACGGCCAATATTGCGGATAAAGTAGGGATCGGAGTAGCTGTTCCAGATGAAATGCTGGAAGTGGAAAGCGGAGGACTAAAAACAGCCATTCAAATAACTTCCGGAGCCTTTGGGACGGCAGAGTTGATTTATTCAGATGGAGTACCTCAAGGAAGAGTTTATTATGATCATGCTGCTGGCGGTGGTATTCGAATGGATACAGGGATCGGTGGAGCAAATAATACTGATGCGTTGTATATAGCTAGTGCAGGTGGAGAAGTAGGGATTGGAACAAATGTTCCAACAGAGCAGCTGGATATAAATAGCGGAGCTGCTAGATCTGCCATGGCTATAACTTCAAATGCCGGAGGAACGAGAGAAATAATGTTTAATGGAGGGGCTACAAATGGGAAGATCTATTATGATGCAGCCGGAGCTCCGGCTGCAACCGGATTTCGAGTTGATTCAGGGGCAAATCTAGATGCGTTGTTTATCAATGGAGTCGGAGTAGTCGGAGAAGTAGGAGTAGGAACAAATCAACCACGAACACAACTTCATGTAAGTAATAATACTCCGACAACGGCTATAGAAATAACTTCAGCGCTTGCAGGAAATTCTTCATTAAATTTTTCAGAAGGTCCCGGAGCAGCCCCCATTCTCAATGGGAAAATTTATTATGATCATGCTGGCGCAGACAAAGGATTTCACATAGATACGGGAGCTGTGGATGCAGTTTATGTAGATGATGTAAGTGGAGATGTGGGAATGGGGACAGATGCACCTTCTTCAGAATTGGAAGTCAAAGAACTCGTCAATAACGATACCGGCATAAAAATCTCCACCAAAGGAAATGGAACTAGTAGTTTGTACTTTGATGATGCCAATGGCAGTAACGCGGAAATTTATTATGACCATGGGAACGACTATATGGTTTTTCGAGCAGATGGAGTTCCTGTTGCATCAAAGATGTACATAGAAGGAAACAGCGGATATGTTGGAATATTTAACGCCGACCCGGATGAGCCTTTGGACGTGGGAGGAGATGTGATGATAGGGGGAGGTGTTGGAATATTTGATGCAGAAAGTGAATTTCTTCGTATTCGCGGGAGATCTGAAGACTGGTTTATGGGAGTACAAAATGAAGCAGCGTTGGCGGATTCCGACTTCTTTATTGGGTTATCAAATGTTGAAGATGGTATATTTCATATCCAGCAGGATGGAAATATAGGAATAGGAACACCTGATCCGGGAGCAAAGTTGAACATAAAAGAAGCTTCCAGTCAGATCAAAATTGAAGATTCTGATGGCGGCTCAGCTGGAGTGGTGCAGGTAAATGACAGTAAGTTATTGATGGGAAACTGGGCCAATGGAGGAATGCTTGCTGTCGACTTGGCCAGTGACTTTGTAGGAATCGGAACAGTAGCTCCGGAAGGCAAACTACACGTCAAAAGTAGCACTGATCCGGAAATTCTGGGTGCAGGAGGTGCTTGTCCGAACGGTTACACATGGGATGATATAGACGCAAACGTAGAATATGATGCTAATGAATGTAAGATTGACGGATTGATCGTGATGGCAGATGGAAATGTAGGAATCGGAACAAATGCACCACTCAAAAAATTGCATATTGCAGATCCAGCCATTGAGGGAGGATTTATAATGCTGGAAAATACCAGTGGAACATCTGATCAAAACAATATCTACTTCAGATCTAATGGAGTCGATAAATGGAGTTTCTTCAACGATTACAATCAAGATGGGGGACAAAACTTCGTTATTCGGGATGAAACAACTATGAATTCATCATTCTTTGCAAACGGAAGCGGACAAGTGGGGATAAACACCTCCGATCCGCAAGAACAGTTTCAGGTTCAGAGTAGTCAAACTGCCGGAACTGGTAGTTTAAGCAGTACAGGAATAACCGTTACGGGATCTGGAACTAGTTTTAATACGGAACTGGAAGTAGGAGATGAAATTCGAGCGGATGATCAAACGCGTATTATCGCATCTATAACAGACGATACCAATTTAACGGTGAATAATGCCTTTGATTCAGATCTCTCTGGGGCAAGTTTCGAATATTCAATACCATTATTTACGGCAGGAGTAGCAGCCGGTTCTGCGGCATTGATTGAATCAGAGTACGTTTCTGCGACATCTGGATTCCTCACATCTGATCATGGTGTGTTGCAGGAATCAGGAACAACAGTGCAGCTTGGGGGATATTCCGGAAATACTCGGGATATTGGATTTTATACACAGGGGGTAGGGAATGATCCGACAATATTTTTGAAAAAAGAAGACGAAAATGTGGGGATCGGGACGATAACGCCAAACTCTGCTCTACAAGTAGAAGGATATATTCAATTAGACACCATCACATCTGCCCCTCCATCTACAGATTGTGATGAAGCAGTAGAACGAGGCAGGATGAAAGTCGATTCTACAAATGGACTACTCTACGTATGTGTGGATTCTGGGTGGGTAAGTAAGTAAAGTAATAATCAATAAAAAAAGATAAAATATTATGTTTAAAAAATGTTTGGCATTATTGAGTGTTATATCCCTCTTCACAGGGATAACTACTCATGCAGCCAATATTACTGGTAACCAAAAATATGCCGAAGATCCCAGCGGAGATGTGGTTAACGTTGCTGCCACAAATGCTACTGGTACACCAGTTGGCTTGACGGTAAGCAATACCCAAATAACCGGAAAAATCTGGACACAAAATTTCGGATGGATAGAGATGCAACCTACAAATGGGGGAGTAGTGGTAACTGTCCAAGAAGAAAATGGGTCTTCAGTTGGTCGTTTATCAGGGAATGCTTGGGGAAAACAAGTTGGATGGATTACTTTCGGGCAGTGGGGAGAAGATCCTAACTCGGGAGTTTATATCGATAACGAGGGATATTTCCAGGGAGTAGCTTTTTCTCAGCAAGTTGGAGAATTCGCTTTCGGAGATTATATGCTGCTGAATGCCGATGCCAATGTCTATACTGATAATGTTAATAATAAGCCAACCTTTTGGGCACGAACCGACTGGCGACCGGTTTTGGAGGGAGGGAACGCTCCGGAAGCGAGCTTTCTCAATATTTTTGGATTGCCGATGGTCGGAGACACGCTTCATGGATACTATGGATATCATGATGCGGATGGAGACCAAGAAGAAGGCTCGACCTACCGATGGCTCCGAGCGGATAGTGCGGGAGGGACTTATGTACCAATCGCAGGAGCCACAGGACAAACCTATACGCTCACTGCAGCAGACAATGGAAAGTTTATAAAATTTGAAGTTACGCCCAGCTCTGATTCACTTATCCCTGAAACAGGGGCTACAAAAACATCACCACCGACAGGACCTTGTCTTGGATTTGATTTTGAATTTGATATATCTTCTTTTGGGGATGATGACTATATGATGGACTATCAAGTCGAAGCAGATGTTCAAGTGACATATGCATACGAGGGAGGGTCTACCACTTATACCACAAGACCCGGTCAACGTATAAAACATCCGGTTACACCAGAAGAATGTGCCGCAAACAGTACTTGTCAAAAAGAAAGAACTGATACCTGCGCCACTTGTAGTGGGAAGACTTATGACCAAATTTTGGATGAGATCTACGCTCTTTTTACTCCCCCTTCAAGCGGATCACATATCATGGAAGTTGGATTTGAATCCGGAGTTGCAGGATCTCCATTAGTTTTAAAAACAACAGATGGTCCGGCACTAGAGATTCCGGATGGAGCAACAGTGTTTGCCGATGTAAATTGGGATCGAACCATTGCTCCTCCCGAGATTGTGACACTCGATTCCATAGAGGGATTTGATGTAAACGGAGCTATTGCTGTGGGAGTTCCAGGAGAAACCTTAGTTTTTGATGTTCCCGTAAAAATAAGTATTCCGTCTGCTACGGGAACGCCTTTCTTTAGTATTGATGGTATCGGATATCAAGAAATTACAACTGAGTGTGACGATCCGGAAAATCCTACAAACATTGTATTTCCAAGAGAGTGTTTTTATCGGGCAGGAAACAATACTGTGATTTGGACTTATCACCTTACAAACTTTGGAGATGCCACTCCAAACAACACAGCTAATGCGAATTTGGCAGTAACCGTAAACGAAGGTGCTTTAGGAATAGATATGGTTGATGATGAGGGGACTACGGTATTAAATCCAAATATTCCTATGGACGCAATTGTTTCTAGATTTATGAATCAAGAATCGACCGGAACCCTAGGAGTTCCAATGGAGCAAATAATAGTCTACAATCCAACATCCGATCCGACCTGGACGGCCACGATTGGAGCGACAGGAGATCCTGCCTCAGTATCATGGACAGGGACTACTTATACCATGGACTACAATGATCCAGATATGAGCATAAGTGGTAATGGACAATTAAATATTGATCCTACAACCGGAGTGTATGCAAATGTAGTATTAGATCATATTACCGGTTTGGTAGATCAGACAACTGCCAGTCCTGCAGGAATTTCATTAGGCGACTCGGCGGCTTTTGCTGATGTGATTTCTAGTATCGACCTCTTTAGTTCGACATCTGCTGATCCATATAGGATCTACACATTGCAGGGAGTATCCTTGACACAAGTAGTACCTGCTCGTCAGCCAGCGGATGATTATGTGATTAATTTGACATTGACGATAGCGTGATTGAAATGAACGAGGTAATGATGTATTTGCATTTTTATGATTTTATGCAAAAAACACTTGACAAGACATTGATGATAAGTATTATTTATGCAATTTAACAATTATTGTAATGAAAAATTATGAAAAACCGGCTTCGTTTTTAGTAGCTCCTGCAGTATTGGCAGTGATAGCAGGCGTCCTCCCTCAGGAGGTAAATGCAAAACATGATGGAGAGAGTTGTGTTGAGTACACTGAGACCCTTCATAATAGGAGTAATCAGGTTTTAGATGATGTGTCAAATAATTTGGATTGTACTGAGAGAATTCTTGAAGCACTAAATGGAGGGGCTGAATTTCATTATGACGACGTTGGAGGAAGAGTTCAATTAGTTGAACATGATTCAAAGAACAATAGCCTAACGGCGAAAGATTGAAATCTAAGATTTCAGCAATACTAATCTATTAGTGCAACTCCTTAGTAGTTGCAATACTGCTGCATTTACAGGGTTTACGAAGAAGATTGAAATTCCGATATACTGAAGTTGAAGGTATAACCTACAACGTAAATACTTTTTTATCTCTTCGTGATCAAGGTTTTATTGAGTTTTCAGGTAAGGGGACAGCTTGGAAAGAACCTGCTTATAATGTTGATACTTCGAAGTATAGTATTTCTGAAAAGGGACAGGCTTATTTATTTAGATAAACAGCAAATAATTCGTTTTGATAAAAAAAGAGAAGATTAAAACCTTCTCTTTTTAATATTTGCCAAACCCATAAACCTCTCAGGTTCAATAGTTCTGCAAGGTAATGCGTAAACGGCGACAAAATGATTTAATCATAATTCATAAACTTCTCAAACAATAAACTTCTCAGGTTCAATAGTCTCGTAGAGCTATTGAACCACCACATATAATTGTGTATACTAAAAATATGCCATCACTTCGAATTGCTAAAGAAAATGAAAATACGGTTCACTTCTTAACTATTACTACCATTGCCTGGTTAGACGTTTTTACCTCCGAAAAATATTTTGATATTTTGATTTCGAGTCTAAAATTCTGTCAGAGAAACAAAGGATTACTTTTGTATGAATTTGTTTTTATGACAAACCATATCCATCTTATTTGCGCTACAAGAGAAGGATTTTTACTTTCTCAGGTTATTAGTGATTTCAAAAAACATACAACTCATGAAATATTGAAGCTGGTTAAAGAAGATAATCGAAAATATTTGTTATGGATTTTAAAAAACAGTTTTATGAAAAAAGAATCAGCAAAATTACAATTGTGGCAATCAAATAATCATCCAAAGGTAATGGAAGGGGATGTGGTTTTTCAGAAGGCAAATTACATTCATGAAAATCCAGTAAGGAAAGGGTATGTGGAAAAACCAGAGAACTGGAAATATGCTTCAGCTAGAAATAGATTCCTGGAAGATCACTCGCTTATAAAGGTGGAAGAGTGGTA
>CAZQFO010000034.1:2160-14384 GCA_964592695.1 uncultured Candidatus Peribacteria bacterium | reverse complement strand
ATCTTTCGATTTTTGGCTAAAGAATGCGTTTTTGAAATCTAAAACCCGTTCAAATTCACAGAAGAGGATTCATGTACCTTCCCTCAACAGAAACGTTGTTTTCAGCAAGACTCTCCTCATGGATTCCACTTACCCCTTACCAACAGGGAGAACCAAGGAGGTATGTACACAAGATTGTGGGTAAATTTCCCCAAAGAAACTCCTCAATCTCAAGTGGCTTTCATCAGGGCTGAGGATGTCGGAACGGAGTATTTTGCAGGAGATGGGAGTTGGTTCTGGGAATTTTTCAAAAACCATGAACTCATCCTTCCACCTCAATCTTAACCTCTTAGGAGATGGAGGTGTGACAGACGTTTTGTCACCCCTCCTCTTCGACGTATGTTAAAATCCTAATCGGCTTAAATTAGCTCGATTTTGTTCAATTGTCTGAAACTTATCCTGTTGCATCGAATATCGAGTAGGCTGACGACGTTCGAGAAACTTCATCAGCAGATTAATATTGTCCGACTCAAGAACAGCTTTTTTGAGTTTCTTCTTCGTTTCCACCACCACATACATTTTAGAACGTTCAATTTCGTCGGAAAACTCTTCATATTCTTCCATCCAATCGTAGAACGTGGACTTATGAATATCTGCATGAAAACAAGCTTCCTCTACTGTGAAGTCATCCTTAAAAGCCTCAATCAGTTTTCCGATAACTGAACTTTCAATGCCTTTGTATTTCGTTGGTCGTCCTCCTTTTGATGTCATGGATGAAAGTAAATTAAAATTGCTTGTTCAAAATACTTCCTTTCCTTTCGTTGAGGATTACAGACTCTCCATCTATGTGTGTGGTTTCAGGAGTTTCATCTTTTCGATTAGGCTCGTCCACAACAGAAACTAAATTACCAATTGGATTTGAATTTGCGTTTTTAGGGTTGTTGCTCATACTTTAAAAAGTGCAGTTAGAGATAAACAAATACTACTGTGTTTATAACCTGTAGTACATAAGAAAGGATAAAACGGATGAGATATTATTACAAGAGCGTTTTTCCTAGAAACGAACACCCTCTAATTCGCACGTATCATCACGTATGATGGAGAGGAGTTTAACGCACTTTTTATCGAGTATTCTCATGTTCTTGCGGTTTGCGTTGAAATAGGAAAGGGTGTGTTTAGAAATTGTACCTTTTCGTGCACCAAAAATTTTCGCTCTGCTCAAATTTTGAGTACAGAGTATTGAGTAATTCGTGTGAGAGACAGGGGTAAGGCATAATCGTGATTGCGAAAATTTTTCCCTAACTACTCTTGCTCACACTTTCACGAGGTGCAGAAAAAGTGTTGCGACATCGAAATGTTCCCATTGATGGCGTACTGATGGAAGTTTAGACACAGTAGTAAACACAATCGGAAGTTCTTTTTCAACCTTTTTCAGTGAGATCGTAGTGCGTATCTCACTGGAATTTTTCATAACTAAAGTGGGATTTATTACGAAAAGATTAGACAAACCGGATTATTTCAGCTACATTGGTAGCTGTTCATGCCAATTACAATCGCCGATCTCGCAAAACAATTAGATATTGCGCCTGAAGCAGTAGTGCTTCATGCGATGGATCTGGATTTTGAAATTCCAGAAGATGACATGATTCCAGATGAAATTGCTGCTGAAATTCGTAAATTGGAGACCAGTGATGTAATTGCTCAAGTCGATCATGAGTTTGAAGAACAGCGTGAACGAGAAATTGTTGAAGAACAACAAAAACGGACAGTCGCCCAAAAGAAAGTTGTTCCTCGAAAAAAAGTTACGGACAAAAAGAAGGAAAAACAGGAGAAAATCAAAGAAAAGGAATTAAAAAAAGAAATTATTACAGATAAAGAGGGAGCGATCATATTGCCCGAATTTTTGTCTGTCCGAGATTTTGCTACAAAAATATCGAAACCAATCCCTTTGGTTCTAATAAAATTAAAGAAAAACGGGGTTATTGCAAATCTGAAACAAGAAATTGATTATGAAACAGCCGCTGTTGTGGCTACTGATTTTAATGTAAAAGTGAAAAAAGAATCTGCAGAACTTTCAGGAGAGGAATTGTTTCGTGGAGATGTATCCGAACTACTAGCTGATGAAGAAGCCGATGATTTGATTCCACGCCCTCCAGTGATTTCTATAATGGGGCATGTCGACCATGGAAAAACATCAATACTGGATTATATAAGAAAAACTAAAATCGTTGATGGAGAAGCTGGTGGAATTACACAGTCGATAGGGGCGTATCAAGTGGAGACTAATGGAAAAAAAATTACGTTTTTGGATACTCCCGGTCATGAAGCTTTTACGGCAATGCGGGCTAGAGGAGCCAGATCAACAGACATTGCTATTCTGGTTGTAGCGGCAACAGAAGGATTAAAACCTCAATCAATAGAAGCGATTAATCATGCGAAAGAAGCAAAGATACCGATTATTGTAGCGATAAACAAAATGGATATTGACGGAGCAAATCCTGAATTGGTAAAAGGTCAACTGGCTGAACATGAATTAACTCCTGAGGATTGGGGAGGAAATGTACCTTGTGTAGCGGTTTCAGCAAAAACTGGAAGTGGTGTAGATAAACTATTAGATACAATTTTAATTGTTGCAGAACTAGCAGAGCTTAAAGCAAATCCAAATCGAAGTGCAATTGGTACTGTTATTGAAGCTCATTTAGATACACGAAAAGGAATCTGTGCAACGATATTGATTAATACTGGAACTCTTAGAAAAGGAGATGCATTTATTATTTATGATCAACATGGGAAAATAAGAAAGATGGTGGATCATAATGGAGAAGATTTGGAAATTGCACTTCCTTCCACTCCTGTGCGTGTATATGGATTAGTTGCAATGCCACAAGCAGGAGATATTTTGCAAATTGCGGAAAGTGAAAAGGCTGCTCGAAAAAAAGCAGAAGAAGTGGCTGCTATCGTTCATGAGGACGAATTAACAAAACGAAAAAAATTATCATTGGCTCATTTAAAAGCAAAACTGGCTCGGGATAAGATGGACCAGCTTAAAGTAATTGCTAAAGCAGATACAAAAGGAGCATTAGAGGCAATGATTGCAGAACTTCAAAAAATTAAAACGGATGAAGGCCTAGTAAGGGTTGTGCATTCGGGAGTTGGAGAAATTACAGAGTCTGATGTGATGCTCGCGTCAGCAGGAGGATCGGTAATATTAGGATTTGGAATTGGGGTGTCTAGTCGGGTTTTAACTCAATCAAAAATTGAAAATGTAAAAATAATTCTAGAAAATGTTATCTATCATCTTACCGAACAAATAACTGATATTTTGAATAATCGATTACTGGTAGAAGAGCGAGAAGAAATTATTGGAGAACTTCAAGTCAAAGGAATATTTGCATCTAATAAAAGGATGGCTGTGATTGGAGGTGCTATAACCAAAGGAAAAGCTAGAAAATTATGCAGGATCAGGCAGTTTCGAAAAATGAAAAATGCAGAAGGAGAAGAAGATGAAATTTTACTGGGTGAGGCGAAGGCTGATTCTGTTCAACAAGGAACAGAAGAAAAGAATGAAATTGGAGAAGGAACAGAATGTGGAATAAAAATAGGTCACAAAGGTTTGGATTTTCAGATAGGAGATAGGATTGAGTTTTTTGTAGCTAAGAAATAGAGGGATGTATTAATTATTCTTAACTATGGCACTTTTTTTGAAGAGGCGACTTGCTGTTTGTGAAATATCAAAAATTGTCGTGCTGAATACTAATATTTTTTAAAAGCCTTTATCACAAAGAATATCTCCTTCCATTTTCAGGAAGGAGATATAAGTTTCCGCAGCACTTAGTAGTGAATATGAACGTGATTTTTTTCAGTGCAAAGACAAACCACTTCTCTTCTTGTTAGTAGAGAGAGCTCTTTATTTTTAGAGTAATGGCTGCGGAAAAATAAAAATAAAAGGTTCTATTTTTACTATTCCAAAGCCAGCTCCTTCAATAATTTATAATTTTTTATTATGAAGGGGCTTTGTTTTTATTTGTAATTTGTTTGTACTCTTGATTTGTGTCTATGTCAAGTTTTTTCAGTTGACAATGTATGCATTTATTTGTTAATCCTCAAGCTCAATCCACTTGGTAAGAAATTCGAATAGTAATTATAAGGCAGCTTTTAATAGACCTTTCTTCGGCAATGGTCTACCCATTTGCGATTTGATAGATACCATTCAATCGTCATTGGTAAGGCTTGTTCAAAAGTATGTTTTGGGGTCCAACCTAATTTAATTTCTATTTTGGTTGCATCTATTGCATATCTTCGATCGTGAGCTTTTCGATCTTTCACATATTTTAATTTAGATTTTGAGTTTGGGACATTTTTTAGAATTAAATCAACTATTTCCAGATTTGTTTTTTCATTGTGTCCTCCAATATTCCAAATCTCTCCAGGATCTGATTTTTCAAAAGCTAATAAAATCGCCTCACAATGATCTAAGACATAGAGCCAATCACGAATGTTTTGACCATCTCCATATATTGGCAGATCTTCATTATTCATTGCTTGGAAAAGAAAAAATGGAATGAGTTTTTCGGGAAATTGATAAGGTCCATAATTATTGGAACAACGAGTGATGAGTGCTGGGATATTGTAGGTTTCATACCATGAAAGTACTAATAAATCTGCAGAGGCTTTTGCTGCCGCATACGGACAATTTGGCATGATATTTCGATTTTCAGTAAAAAAATCTGTTGATCCATCCCCTAAGTCTCCATAAACTTCATCGGTCGAGACTTGATGATACCGCTTGATGTTATATTTTCGACTCATTTCTAGTAGTGTGTGTGTTCCATTTATGTTGGTGGTAATAAATGGGTTAGAATCCTCAATAGATCGATCTACATGTGTTTCAGCCGCAAAATTTATAATTGCATCAAACTGTTCAGATTTAAATAATTCGTCAATAAATGAGGTTTCAGTAATATCCCCTTGAACAAATTTATAATTTGTTCGGTTTTCGATTTCTCTAAGATTTTCGAGGTTTCCAGCATAAGTAAGTTTGTCCAAGTTTACCACTTCATAATCTCGGCAATGCAAAATATGACGGACGAAATTTGAACCAATGAATCCGGCTCCACCAGTAATTAGTATTTTTTTCATTATATACGAAGGGTAGTACATTGTTTCTTATTTGGCAAACTGTGATTCAATGTAATTGATTCTCTGGCACAGAGAACAGTTATTTGACTTTTAAAAATCAATCTTTAAGCTTTTGACCTGATGAATACTGAAATTGAAAAAAAATTGTTGTTCCTTCGTGATGAACGAGACGTTTCTTTTTTAGATTTATGTTCAATTGATGATGTCTCAGATGGTGATTTGAAGATTATATTTGAATTGGCTCGGGAATTTCGCAAAGCCAAAACAGCGAAGCTGAGTCTTTGTAGAGGTCATTCCATGATTAATGCTTTTTTTGAGAATTCTACTCGTACCATGTCGAGTTTTGATCTTTCTGGAAAACATTTGGGAATGGATACTAATAATGTCGGGACTACGAGTTCAGTGAAAAAAGGCGAAACTTTTATTGATACCATCGAAACTCTCTCGGCATACAATGTCCGTCTTATTATCATTCGATCTCGGGAATCGGGGGTTTCTGAACTGGTTCGAAATCATACGGCTACTTCGATTGTAAATGCTGGAGATGGATGGCACGAGCATCCAACTCAAGCGTTGCTTGATGCTCTTACAATTTTGGATCATGTGGGGATGGATAATTTGGATGGAAAAACGATCACTATTGTGGGAGATATTCGACATTCTCGGGTGTTTGGATCACTTGCTCGTTTACTTCCTCGATTGGGAGCAAAAATTCGGGTAGCAGCTCCAGCTTCTTTGGTGCCCGATTATTTTGAAAAATTTGGAATGGAACATTATCTCAATGTAGAAGATGCACTCAATGGAGCAGATATAGTATATGCACTTCGAGTGCAAGAAGAACGTGGAGCGAGAGGTTATATTCCAGGATTGCGAGAATATTCTAAAACGTTTGGAATCAATGAAGCTCGTTTAAAAATTGCTAAAAAGGATGCTATTCTTTTGCATCCGGGACCAGTGATACGAGATGTGGATGTGCATTCTGCCCTTGTATCTCGGAGTTCTCAATCACGGATTTTGCAACAAGTGGAGAATGGAATGGCGATAAGAAAAGCAATATTATGGTTACTTGCGAAGCGGTTTGATGGGAGAGAAAAGAAATTTGAATTACTCTAAATAATATGATGGATTTATTAATGTCGACAGATTCATTGATACTTTTAGGAGCAGGGGTTTTTGTAGCTGTGTTTGGAACAATTATTGGGGGGTCTCAGTTTGTAGCGGTTCCAATTTTTCAAATACTGTTTCCAGGAGCATCTTTTGGTGCAATTATTGGGAATTTTAAAGTTGGAAGTTTTTTTCGGGGAGTCGGATCAACTATTTCCACATATAAACAGATAGAATGGAAGCAAAGTTTTTTGTTGGCATTGCCTCCTATGTTGGTTTCAATTATTGGAGCTAGTTTTATTTCAAAATTAGATCAGAAGTGGTTATTTCCTGCTATTGTTTTTGCTGTTATTTTAGCAGAGATGGCTCCACGGTATGCAAAAAGATTTAGTAAACATCATTTTTGGGGTGCTTCTCTTTTTACAGGGCTTTATGCAGGATTTTTGGGGGCTGGGATTGGTGTATTGCTTGTGGCATTGCTGCGTGTTACTCACCCTAAAGATGATCAAATCGCGATAGTAAAAATTCAAGCTCGCTTTGTAGAATTACTTTTGGTTTTTTCTACGATAGCAGCTCATTTTTATCATGGCAATCTACTCTTAAAAATATGGCTTCCCTGGTCAATTGGAACTTTTGTAGGAGGAGTTCTGGGGGGGGAATTTTTGAAAAAAATGATTCATTTTTCAGGAGATTCACAAAAAATCATACTAAGGGTTTCGTTTGCGGTGGCTATTGTCGTAGCAGGAATAAAGTTTGGAGGAATTATTTAGATTAATTATTGTTAAGTATAATACTCATAATTTTTAAAACGTAGGTGTATATCATTAAATAACAAATGAACACTATTCTCATCAAATCCGGTCACGTAATAGATCCTGCAAATAATATCGATGCACGGTTCGATGTTTTGGTTGAAAATGGAATCATCAAAAATGTTGGGGAGAATCTTTCTGTATCAACTGATGAGATAATTGATGCTGAAGGGTTGATTGTTACTCCTGGTCTTATTGATATTCAAGTTCATTTGCGTGAACCAGGTCGAGAAGACAAGGAAACACTGGAAACTGGATCGAGAGCAGCTATCTCAGGAGGTATTACTTCTGTAGTATCGATGCCAAATACATCGCAGATTACAGATTCTCAAAATCAAGTTGAGTTTATTATTAATAGATCAAAGGAATTAAATTTAATAAATATATTTCCTTCGGGAGCTATTACAAGAGGTTTAAAAGGTGCAAATTTGGCAGAAATTTGGGAAATGAAAAAATCTGGAGCAATAGCTATTACAGATGATGGATTGGATGTCCAAGATGAAGGTTTGCTCCTAAAAGCTATGAAATACGCAAAAACGCATGATGTATTATTGATGAGTCATTGCGAAACAGCTACCCTGTCTGACGGAGGAGTAATGCACGAAGGTTGGGTATCAACTCAGCTTGGTTTGTCAGGAATTCCTGAGGTATCTGAGGATTTAGCGGTTTGGAAAAATATTCTTCTTGCAGAAAAATCAGGAGCTCGGTTGCATGTTCTTCACAATTCAACAAAAGGGGCTATCGAGGCAATTCGCGTTGCAAAAAATCAGAAGAAAATGAAAAACTTGACGGCAGAAGTATCAGTTCAGCATTTTGCAGTTACTGATGAGGAATGTCTTGGGTACAATACAAATGCCAAGATGTATCCGCCCCTGAGATCTCAGGATCATGTAGATGTAATTATTGAAGGAATTAAAGAAGGATTGATTGATTGTCTTACTACTGATCATGCACCACATACTGAGCCTGATAAACAATGTCCTTTTCAGGAAGCAGCATTTGGGTCAACAGGGTTGGAAACAAGTTTTGCGGTGATGAATACATATTTAGTGGAAAAGAAGCACATCACTTTGAGCAGAGGAATAGAATTGATGACGATTGGTGCAGCAAAGGTGATTCAGGTGGATAAAGGTACGCTTTCTGTTGGTGCTGATGCAGACATAGCTATTTTTGATTCTAATAAAGAATGGATTGTGGATTCATCTAGATCTCAGTCAAAAGGAAAGAATTGTGTGTTTAATGGGAAAGAATTGAAGGGAAAGGCAATATATACTATTGTTGGTGGAGAAATTAAGATGCAGAATGAAAAATTACAAGAGAGTGTTTAGGGTTTAACAAAAAAATAAAACACCAGCTATGCGATTTTTTTACCCGATTTCATCGTCACAAAAAATCAGCGATATTTCAATATCCCTAATCTTTTGTTTCTCGAACTCGGGCAAAAATTATCACACATCTGGTATCTTCTTTTTTTGTTAAACCCTTAGTGAATTCTGATTTTTACAGTTCTTTTGCTGTGTCTTATTCAGAAGTAATTTTCAACTTCAAAAGTATTTGTGATAAACTAAAGTGGCAATATCAATCCTTAATAATTATGACCAATTTATTGTCCAATAAATATCTAATTGCGATTCATCGAGCACTAACTCTGACTTATCTTCGTTATGCAAAACTGAGGTTGTTTTTTCATGATGATTGGGAACAGGTTTGGAATGCTTCAATCGCAGATTTACAAGCCTCTGGGATTGATATCAAAGGAATTGAAAATTTTATTCAGACGAGAAAAAATATAAATCCTGATCGGGAAGTTGAAAAACTCCAAAAATGTGGAGCGGATGTATTGGTTTATGGATCAGAAGATTTTCCATCACAATTGGAGAATATCCCATTTCCTCCGGTACTTTTATTTTGTCTGGGGAAAATACTACCATCGGATTTTCCTTCAATATCTGTTGTGGGATCCAGGAAAATGACATCATATGGGCAGAGAGTGTTGGATACAATTGTGGGAGAAATAGCAGGAAATCAGATTACTATTGTATCTGGTTTGGCTATTGGGGTGGATGCTTATTCACATAAGTTGGCTTTGGATCGTGGGTCGCGTACTATTGCGGTTTTGGGAAATGGAATCAATGAAATTTATCCACGTCAAAATATTCAGTTGGCTCAAAAAATATTGGTTGAAGATCGAGGTGCAATTATGTCCGAATATCTTCCTGGGACGGAAGCAAAACCTGAATTTTTTCCTATTCGAAACAGAATAGTTTCGGGGCTTTCCAAAGCCACAATAATTATAGAAGCTGCTACAAAATCAGGGAGTCTGATTACTGCACAATCTGCAAATGATCAGGGACGAGAAATTTTTGCGGTACCGGGAGAAATATTTTCTCCAAATTCTAGTGGGACCAATCAGTTGATTTGTGATGGAGTGGCTAATCCAGCTATATCAGCTAAGCAAGTTATGGAAGGTGCTGGATTTGGTATGGCAACAGAACAAAAACAAGCTGTATTGGAGATTCCGGAAATGGGGGTGGAGTCAGAGATTTTGAAGCTTTTTGGTGGTGGAGAAAAACTTCATATTGATGATTTGATACGAAAATCTGATTTACCGAATACAACTGTTAGTTCCAATATCATGATTTTGGAGGTGAAGGGGTTGGTAAAAAATATTGGGAATCAGGTGTATGTGAGGAATTATTAATTCTTTATGCATTTATGTGGAGATTGGGGGGAGATTTTTTTACCCATTTTACTTGACTTTTTATTTTGCATGTAGCAGTAAGTAGTTATCATTAATTATTTATACCTATGAACAGTCCTTCAAAGATTGAATCACAAGAAACTTCAAAACAATTTACATCTGATTTTATTCATGCAGTACGAGAAGACGTACAAAGAAACATGCCGTTTGGTGTAATTAAAGAAAAATATGAATTAACTGATAAACAATTTTATTTTCTCATAAAGAATATGGGAGCGCTTTCTGCTGATCGTGAGGCTATAACTCAAGTGTATTTACCAATTACATTAGATGGTTCAATTGGAAATAGCCAAACAATTGTAAAGCAAGTAAGAAAGCTGAATGGGGAATGGAGACACAGAGAAATACATAATTTTTCAGCTCCAACAGATGTAGAATTAGCACAAATACTTTCTGAAAACCCGGGATCAACAGTAGCTGAAATGACAAGAATGGTTCGTAATACTATTGATAAAGTCGATTTGTCTGATTCTGTTATTCCTCGCTTCCTTTCCGTTTCTGAGCAAAACGAAGTGTGGGAAAGATTATCAACAAAACAAGTCCCTTCTCTTAATACTCGTGGAAAAATCAAAGATGTAATGCATTGGGGAATTTTGGTAGAACTTTTAGATTTAGGTAATTCTGAGAAGTTTATCCATTTGTCGAAGTTTCCTGATGAACAAGCATTAAATCTAGTTGAAAATTTAAATAAAGGAGCAGAAATAGGTCTGACTTTAAGCTTAAATGTCGAAAAAGGACAGATTGAAGCTTCACCGATCATAGTTGAAAAAAATTAACAGTAAGGACTCTAGATTAAATGTTTCTGTTGTAAAGATAGAGGATAGTTGTAGTGGTTATCTTACGTTAGGTTTGTACAGTGATTCCTCAATAATGGAAGTAAAAAGTAAGATCTTCGGAATAATGCCGATTTTCCCGAGGTCTTGCTCGCTATGCTTGCCTCGACCTCGTGAATCGGCAATAAATTAATTTTATAGTTTTTTACTTTTAGCGTGAGATGATTGTGGAGGATGGTTGTCTATCAAATAATATTTTGTAAGAAGATTATGAATTATCTTTTTTTTTAATACTTTGTACCAGTTTTTTGCATTTCTGATACTAGTCAGTATAGTTAGTATATGCTTGGTTTACTGGTGAAAATTGGACTTCATATTGGGGTGAATGTAGCTGCTTTTTGGGCATTTTCGAATATTTTATTTTCTGAAGATATTATTATCAATGGAGGATGGAAAGGATATGTGATTGTAGCAACCGTATTTGGTTTTATAAATACTTTTATCAAGCCAATTCTTAAGATTCTTACTCTTCCAATTCGTTTTTTGACTTTGGGGTTATTTTCATTGGTACTTAATGGAATTATTTTGTGGATGATGGAAGCGTTTGTTAATTTTTTAGAATTTGCGGATGTAAATACGCAAGTTGAGAGTTGGTTTGTGTATTTGGTGGCAGGGCTGATATTAGCAATTTTAAATGCGGTGTTGCATTTTGTACTTTGAAATTAGTATTTAAGTATTTACAGTATTAAAGGTTATCTCTTTTTTCTATGACATTAAAAGTTGCAAAAAATGTTCTCCTTTCAGATCTTACTTTTTATGGAATTGGAGGGGGGGCTGATGAAGTTTATGAAATTGATAATGTTGAGGATTTAGCACCAATTTGGTCGGAAACCATTTCAAAAGGTATTCCAAAAGTGGTTATTGGAAAGGGTTCAAATGTGATTTTTTCAGATATTGGATTTCGGGGACGTGTTTTTATTCCTCGGTTTGATGCTATTATTTGGGATGAAAATGAGGCAACAGTGGATGTAGGGAAATCGTTTCAGGATTTTATTGAGGCATCTAATAATCGTGGATATTCAGATTTGTGTAAATTGAGTGGGATTCCGGGAAATGTCGGTGGATTTATAAGGGGGAATGCGGGAGCTTATGGAGTTGAGATATCAAACAGCTGTATTGTGGTGGATTATTTAGATGAACGTGGAAATCTCAAAACTTTGTTGTCTGAACAATGTGAATTTGGGTATCGAGAGAGTGTATTTAAACGTAATCCAGATTGGTGTATTGTGCGTGGTAAATTTAAGTTCGATCATGTTGAAAAAACTTTGGGATCGTCTCTGCAAGAAACAAAACAAATACTCATGGAGCGTTGGAAAAAAAATCCTTCTGGGCGTTCTGGTGGATGTTTATTTAAAAATCCTTTGAATCAGATTGCTGGAAAACTTTTGGACGAATGTGGGGCAAAGGGTGATCGAATTGGGGATGTTCAGATATCGGAGAAACATGCTAATTTCTTTTTAAACCTTGGGAAAGCTAAGCAGGCGGATGTGCTAGCGTTAGCTTGGAAGTGGAGAGATATTATTTTGGAAAAAAAAGGAATTGTATTGGAGTTGGAGGTTTTTGTTTGTGATGAGGTGGGGGGGCGGGTGGATTTGT
>CAZQFO010000034.1:0-2150 GCA_964592695.1 uncultured Candidatus Peribacteria bacterium | reverse complement strand
AGCCCTTTGCTTGGCTGTGGGCGGCTGGGGTGGGGGGGGCGGGGGGGCGGCGCGGGGATTTGTAGGAAGAAGAAAAGAGAGAAGAAATAAAAGAGAAGAGATAGGTGGAGAAGGGAGAATATATATTTGGGGCAAGCAAATGACTTGCATTTCTTGACTGTTTTTGTATGTTGAAGAGGTAAGGGTTTAATTTTTTAAAAGTATGGCAAACGTAAAAATTACTGATAACTCTGGAAAAACAGCGGCTCAATTTACTGCTAATAGTGATGAGTCTATTGCTTCTCAGGCTCAAGATAATGGTGCTTCTATTCCTATCTCATGTGGAGTGGGAGCTTGTCGTACTTGTGTGGGAGTTGTGAAAAAAGGAAAAAAACATTTAGACGAAGAATCCGTTGGTCCCAAACATATTTCAACTGAAGATGATGAGGTTCTTACTTGTATTTGTGGTGTTAAAAAAGATGTTCCAGATGGTGCGGAGATTGAGATTGAGTGTGAGAATTTGTAATGTTTTCCTAACTATTCAGATGGGGTATTTCCTGTTTGGTAGCCTCTATTTTACTTTTACTGGTGTGTAGATTACTTTTACTGTTGTGCTTGATATTTTTCCATCTGGTCCAAATGCCATAATTTCATAATTGTTTTTACCCACGATAAGATTACTTCTCTTTCCATACCTAGAACTAGCAATATAAGTGAATTCCGTATTGCCGGGTTTGAATTTTTTTAGTTGATATCCATTTACTTTTATAGCATTAGTTTTTGGGTCTACTGTTCCTTTTATGGTTACTACATCTGATGAAGTTTCGTAAGTTTCACCATGTGCTAAAACTATAGGACTGGTTACTAATGGAGGATTGAAATCCGGAGAGGATACTTGTAGTTTTGTTTCTGGGATTGCTATTTTTGGTGGTGTTATTGGAGGAGATACTGTTTTTTGGGCAGTTTGTTGGGAACTTTCATAAAAAATCGTGACGGAAGTAGTTTCTGATTTTTTCCCATCTCGAGTGATAGCATATACCTGATAGGTGTTTTCTCCAGGAACTAGGGTTCCAAATTTTTTAGCAGCAAAGTATGACCATTTTCTATCTCCTGGTTGATATTTTGTTAGAGTGAATCCATTTACCACTATTTGTGCGGCTTCTACAGGGGCTGTGCCTTCTATTTGGACAAGTTCTGCGGTAGCTGCAATTTTTTCTTGATTAATTGGTTTTAGTATTTTTGGAGTTTCTATTTCTCCGATGCTTTTCACTTTTTCTTCTTCAATAATTTTTTTAGATTCTACATTTACTTCGATTTTTCTTCGGATTTGTGCGGCTTCTTGTGGATAAAATTTTTCTAAATTTTGAAGGTGCCATTTGGATTCAAAAAAGTCCGAATCAATTATTTCTAGTTTTGATTCGCCTTTTTTAATCTTTTCGACTGTTTGGTTGGAAACTACCAATTTTTGTCCAACTCCCATGCTTATATTTTGAGTATTTTCTGGATCATTTTTATCGAATACATCGATGTCAATTTTTCCGCGAACCAATCGTATTGTATCTTGAGTATCTGAAACTGATAAATCTAATACTGTTCCACGAATATGAAGTAAAATTCGATTTGTTGCAATATTAAAGCGGGATTTAGATTCTTCGTTGAGTGAATCTTCAGATGTTTTTATCCAGGCTCGACCTTTGTTTAGTTTTAGGTCAATTATGTTTTGACTTTTTCCTTTTTGGATAAGTTCTGTAAATACCAGTTCTGAATTTGAATCTAAAAAAATAGTATTTCCTCCTGAAAGTTTTAGAGAAGATTGTGCTTTGTCTCTGGTACGAATAGCATCTCCAGTAAAAAATTTTTGTTCTGAATAAGCGGGTGTCCAAGAGTCGGTGTCTGCAAGAGAAAATTCTGTAGTTCCTTTTTTAATTTGAATTTCTGCACTAAGTGATTCTGATTGTACATTTGAAAGGAGTGTAGAAAATCCTTTGAAGATCCCCCAGATGATTAATCCCAAAATACCTAAAATAATGAGCAATGGAAATATGCTTCCAGAGGAACGCCGTCGTTGGTATCCTGTGCGAGACCTTTGGGAACGAATATTCATGAGGACATGACCGCTATGCGGAATTAAAAAATGAAAATAATGAAAGGAATGAAAACAATAACTGGGG
>CAZQFO010000033.1:0-14465 GCA_964592695.1 uncultured Candidatus Peribacteria bacterium | reverse complement strand
CAAAGACTTTTTAGACTTTTTTTGTGACTGATTTTAGTTTTCGGAGTGGACTCAAAGTTCAACCACTACTCCCCAAACATGAGCCTTGCCGAACAAAAATTATCAGACCTTAAAAAACGGTATATCTGGAGTCGTGAGAATCTGCCTTCTTTTGATTTTGAACATTTTTTAGTGCGTGAAGCGTGCCCGGTTGTTTTTACTTCGCCCGAACTTGCACATCATGTTTACTCTATCATTTGCTGGGACACAGGCAAATTTGAGACAAATGAATTTAAGGCTCAATTTGATAGATTTTTTGTATCGGCTTCGTGTCTTGCCAAATACATCCTTGATCATCTTCCCAAAAAAGAAACAGAAATCAGAAAGGCTTTTTCAGACTATGAATATCGATATCCTCAAATTGTTCTGTCCCACCCTTTTATTATCGCTCGCAATGCACTCTGTCCGTCGATTCAAGATAAATATTCTCGAAAATGGACGGTTGATATTTTGACCTTGGCTCAAGACAAAGCCGCTTACATCGAAAAACGATTTGCCGAATACGATACAATCGATCAAAGAATTTCTTGGGCAGAAGATTGTTTGCTGCCGATGCTTTGTATTTTGGAGGCTCTGGATACAACAGAGCGGTACACTAAAACTATTGATGAACTCCTTCGGGTTTATCGGGAAATCAAAGAACTACTTTCAAACAATTATCCGTCTGATTATGGATTTTATATGGACTTCTACACCTGTTTTCTGTCTCATACAGACAATCCCGACTTTTCTGAACAAAAACATGCTTTCCCCATCTTTCATGGGGATGTTTCTGTAATGGAAAGAGATTTCTTGTACTGGATGGACGATTTGATGGCTCATGTTCCGAAAGAACTGGAATTACAGTTTACGAAAGCGTCTCATTTGATGTATGGAGAAAAAACTCTTAAAAATCTAACAAAGCTGGAAATCCCATTCTGCAAAAAGATGTTTGAACTGGAAAAAGAGGCGAAAATTCAAACTACAGATATTGAAGAGGCTGTTTATGGGCAAGTATTGGCTGATCAAGGCGAACGACTCAAGGGGGTTATCAAAAGGCTGAATAAAAAAGTCGAGGCCGACTTGGGATTGTCTCACTGCTTTTCTTTTGGAAAAGACTTTATCATGAGGCATTACTGATTTGTCCCTCAAAGACTCTGGTTCAGCCCTCTTTTATCCCTTGAGCTGTTTACCATTGGGAAGTGATGAAACTTACCCAAAGAAAAAAAGTTAAAGCCGATATTGCTTCCCAAATCGATTGGGGGCTTATTGCCGAAAAACAGAAAGATCCGAGGGAATTTCATGCGTTTCTGCAAAAGGGACAAGAACTTTTGAGATTGGGAAGAATTTTGCAAGAAGTGTAAATCTCGTCGTTTTTAATCGATTCCGTATAAGATCTTTGTTTTTTTTCCAAGCTCTATTTTTTCTTGCCCCAAAATTTCAGGAAAGTCCTCCACATAAAATTTTACCACAACCTGAATTTGTTCAATAGACTTTCTGCATAACTAAAGGCTACTGAAGAATGAATTGGAATAATTATCGATTTTTCGTTTGAAATATTTAAATAAAGTCTTATCGTTTGTTGTGGCATTATTAAAGAATTTATAACGTATTTTTGATGATAAAAAACGATTTTAAACAGCGATTGAGAGACCATGAGTCCCTCATCGGGATGGTGGTAACTCTGGGAATGCCTGAGATTACGGAAATAATGTCTGTAATAGGATTTGATTGGCTGTGGATTGATTTAGAACACACTCCAATAGATTATACTCGTGCGCAGAGCATGATTCAGGCGATGAATGAGAATTGTGCCTCCATCATTAGAGTGCCTTCTAATGATGAAGTTTGCATAAAAAAAGTTTTAGATTTGGGTTGTGATGGAGTTATTATTCCCCAAATTAAAACTTTTGAAGATGCTCAAAAAGCCATTAAGTCTTGCAAATATCCTCCAGATGGAACTAGGAGTGTTGGTATTTCTAGGGCTCATAGTTATGGGTATGAATTTAGTGATTATGTTCAAACAGCCAATAAAAATATTACCATAATTCTTCAAATTGAGCACATTGATGGAGTAGAAAATTTACAAGAAATCTTAAAAGTAGAAGGCGTAGATGCCATTCTTGTTGGGCCCTATGATTTATCAGGAAGTATGAACAAGCTGGGATCAGTCGCAGATGTTTCAGTACAAAAAAAAATTAGAGAGGTGCAATCACTTTGTAAAAACAATAATATTCCAGCAGGAATTTTTGTTGCTGATCCTGAGTCAGCCAAAAAAAGCATTAATGATGGATTTAGTCTAATTGGAGTAGGACTAGATATGATGTTTTTATGGAAAGGAGCAAAAGACGTTTTATCCTACCTGAGGTGAAAATCAGATAGGTTATGAAAACCTCTTATACAGCAACAAATTTGACACTTCCCAGCTCCACATAAATACTCCTGAATTTTTAGAAAAAGTATATCAATACTATTCCGCAACAACTCTATTGAAGATTTAAAGTTGCGATAAAATTTCATGTTTTTATACTATAATCATGAAAACTATTTATCAAAAAACAGACTTTACTACAGCACCTGGGGGGAATATTTATGAATGGAAAGAGGCACAAACAGATTTCAAAATAATCGAATCCGGCATTTATATTATTGCTATAACTGCTTCCGCTAGAAACAAGAAACAAAATGGCTCAGAAGATGACGATGACTTGAGAGTCACCCTTGATGGCTATAAGTTTGGAAAAAAAGAAGTTCATCACGCAAAAACTTCTTGGAAGGGTTTTGGAACAGCTGCTGCCTGGGATGGAGCGAGTCTTAAAGGGGGAGTAAAAACGGTATACTTCTTCGTTAAGCTTGAAAAGGGAACTCATACTCTTCTTTTTACAGCAGACGAAAAACCGGAATTAAAAAAGATAGAAGTACTCTATCCCCGTCAAGAAGACAATCAGATTGATGATGTTCTATTTGATTTCAATGAAATACCTGAGGGCATAAAAACTGATACTGGTGGGATTCCTTGGAAAAGTTTTGTTTTTCAAAGCCCCTTTAATACAAAAGATTTTAGAGTGGAACTCGTGGATATTATGGCTCATTGCAAAAGCGGAAAACAAAAAGATTCAACAGATGGCGATAACATCAAAATCTACGCTAATGGGGAAATCGTCCTAAATCCGAAAGCTCCAACTTCTGATAAATACAAGAATTTCTTTTTTTCGGGGGATCAAATGCAGGGGAATTCAGAATCTCTTATGATCGGAGGAGATCAATTTTTATTTGAAAGTGGAGATTTCTCCTTGGAAATTTGGTACGACGAAAAACCGATACTTGAGCGAGTAAAAATTGAGCTCGCTCCGAAGGCTACTTATAATCAAGATGATACCTTCGAAAGAAGATTTTCTCGCTTTTTAGAGTGGCTAGAGTTGCCTGCAAATTTGATGATTAAGGGGAATTTTATTCTTGAATCAGTAAGCAAGGCAAGGGACTACTGTTATCAGTATGCAGATGAGCATGGTTTTTTTGTTTTCGATCAAGAGGCAGGCAGAAAAATCCGTTTGATCCAACACAATGAAGTAGATGCTTGTCGGCACTTTACTTGGAATGTTTTGTTGACACGTGAATTAGGAGCCAAAAATGCAGAAATCATCACCACCAATCATGAGATTTTTTGGAGGCGATCCACCCATAAAAGTGAATTTGCCAGGGAAAGCATTATGGATTTGTGGAATAATGCACAGGGGCGAAAGTACGCTGTAGACTATCCTCAAAAAGAACCTATAGACCTTTTTCATTTAGCACTTTCCGAAGGAAACATAATCAGGAGTTTGGAAGAGGTGACGCTTGAAAAAAAAGAAATTGTTTTGGAAACTTTTCATAAGATACTTGCAAAATGGGAGGAATAAGGGAAATGCTTAACCGCTGGAATTTATTTTTTACTATAGGAGTACTTTTTCTACCCTTATTTTTTTGGAAACACTCAGATCTTTGGCTTCTGTTAGAAGCTGTATTTTTGAGCATTTATTTATTACTGTGTCCAAAAGAAAAAATACTGCCTTTTTTACATTCAGACAGAAAAAAAAGAATTTTGTTTTTTGTATTCAGTCTTCTACTGTTTTATATATTTTCTTTTGTGTGTCGTTCTGTACTTTTTTTAAAACCTAATTTTTGGCCATTTATTGGATTTTGGTTATCATTTGGATTTGTGTTTTTTATACAAGATGTAAAACAAAAAAACTTTGTAAAAACAATTTCTTTTGCATTGGCTCAGATATTAGCTCTCCCGATTTTCTTTGTAGGAATACTTTTTTGGGATGATGTTCAGGCTTATTTTGCTCGAGAAAAGTTTGATCCCGAAATCTGGGCTCGTTATACCGATTATAAGGAAACAGCTACGAGTTCTGTCCGGTTAAGGATGTTGGCTGATCTTTTAAAAAATAACTATTTAGAGGGCAAACATAAATCAGAGATAGAATCTTTGTTGGGGAGCTTCTACCCAAAACATCCTTATCACTATTGCTACTATCTCGGTCCAGATGGAGGTTTTATCTCCATAGATTCAAATTTGTTTTTGTGTTTTGATTTTAACACGGATCAAAAAGTGGTTTCCGTGTATCAGAAAGTTTTTAGATAGCTTCTTCAATTCCATACAAAATTTTTGATTTTCGACTAATCTCGATTTTTTCTTGTCCCGAAATGTCAAAGAAATTCTCAACATAAAATTTTACAACGGCCTGCACCTGTTCAAATCTCAAACTTTTGACATGTAATCGTTTCTGGTTCAAAATTCGTCCATAGGGGGCAACCACGTCGGACATGACTCCACACTTACATGAATTATTACATAATTCATTCCAGTATTTCGTAATGTCCTCCTTGCAAAATTGAATCTAATCGAGTTCAATGGGAGTAATTGGATAGTACGCACTAAATCACATTGACTCACTTATAGAAACAAAACTCAGATCGAGAAAAATCTTTTGCAAAAACAGAGAAATGGCTTGATAATGGGGTTGAGTAATGTTTGATTAGTCTGAGTTGAACAATAATTGTTTTTGTGGAGTATATTTCTGGTTGAATTCGGATTTCCATTGTGTCACATTTTCATCCAATTGTTGGATCAATGTTTGTGCCTCCTCGACCTGAAGGCGACAATGGCCATTGTCGCCTTCATCGGAGGAACGTACTTTTGGATTTGTACATCCAAGGATGATATTGGTATTACGAGAAAAATGTCGTTTGAGAAATTGCATTACTTTCGAAATATTATATTCATCTTCTGGTTTCAAAATAATGTGAAAATGATCATACAATAAACAAAATCCATATAATTCGAATTTCTTTAATTGTTTGCATAACTTCAATTCCTCAATCCAAAAATCACAAAATATCGGCTCACGAAAATATGGGAAATTGTCCTGTGTTTTTACTGTCACAAAATATACATATCCTTTTTCGATAAATCGTTTTTGTGAATTTCAATAATAACTTTAGATCGTAGTTATGGGGGGATTTACTAAAAATGCTTGACTTTTTATTAAAAATAAATAATATCAAAAAAAGTAAAGTTTTTTAACCTCATTCAACATGGCACAGCTAGACAATCAAAATGGAATCATAGAAATTCCAGCAGAACTTCTAGAATCTATCAAAAATGCTGCAACTTTTGAAGACGTAAAAAATGTTTGGGATTCATTGAAGGAGATTTCTTCTTTTGATCAAGCATCGTATTCCGAATGGAGTCAAGTAGACCAAGAAGTTAAAGGAACGCTAGATTGGAATATATATGCAATATCTCATTGTTTAGGAAAAAATAAAAAAAGTGTTGCTTGTGATAATTTTGCGAAAATAATTTGGGGGGAGGATAATAATATTGATGGTGATTGTTTGGCGGAACTAGATTCAGCTGGAATTCCTAGAGAATTTGTTCTCCATACTGTAAGAATTGCCGCTACAAAAAGCTTGGAGTTAAGCCTGAAAAACAATCCAATTAGTCCAGTTGAGCAAGTACTTGATTTGGATGGTTTTTCCTGGGCAAATAAAAAGTTAGCTGAACTTTCGAATGAAAGAAAAGCTCAAGAAGAAAGAGATAAAGAAGATGAAAAAGCTCATATTGAAGCACAGAAAAATGTTGTCATTGGATGTTTACAAACATCGATGAATCAACCTGACTTTGTCTTAGACGGGAAAAGGGTAGATTTACTTAGAAGAGATTTTCAATCAAAACTCTATGTTTGGAAAGCTTTTAGTGACAGTTTTTTGGAGCATGCAAATATTAGAAAATTTTTATCTGAATACGGGAGTAGAGAAATTACACCAGAAATATTTGAGGCGTCAAAAAAGTTTGTGATGAAACTCCTGAAATTACAGAAAGATTTGATGGAGAGTTTTCATCATCTATTCCATTTGAAATCATAAACCCTAATTCTGGGTGGCATTACGTTGCTATTAGAAACAATACAACAAACATGAAAAAATTCTTGGAAGCAGCAGTGAATAATTTTGGAGAGTGGTTCTCTCTTTAGGAACTACTGTTTTCCCCAAAAAAAGAACTATACCCCCCTAAATTATATGCAAGAATTCAATATTCACATATGCAGCAATTGAGAATATAATGCCACAATCAGAATCTCCTCACCATACCGAGCAAATCAAGACATTTTTGGCAGAAGATGTTCGTGCTCTATTGTCTCAAATCAACGGAAATATAAGACTGGAAACTACTGATAGTGATGCATCAGAATTAATTTCTACCAGAAGAGAAGGAGGAAATAGATTTACCGTATCCTTAAATACGGCTTTATTAAATGAAGAAAGCAAAGATTCCTGTGTAATTCAAGTGATCTCTTCGATTGATGCATTAAGTAGTGAGGCAAATCTGCAACGAAAATCAGAGAACCAAAAGGATTTAGAAATACGTGATAAATACTCACAAAATCCATCATATGATTTGCTTTATAAATCTATTTCGCAAAATGTGGCTCTGCACAGAGCGAATATTCCTCCTGTTTATTTTGATAGATTTAAAAAATTATCATCTACCTCGCTCGAAAAAATAAAAGAAAAATTTGATCCAGTACCCAGTCATATCCAATTTTTACTCGGAATGACTGATTTGGAAGTTCAGGATGAAGAGGTCATAGAAACCATTGAAGAACTTAAGATGGGAAATATTCTAAATTCCATAGTAGATCCCAGAAAAAGTGACGAAGAAAAATTAAGATTGATAAATACACAGATACTCCCACAATATGAATATTTTTTGAGAAAAGATAAAAAAGACTGGAGACCATCCCCCTACGCCAAGGCTTCGGAGGACAGGAGAGAAAAGGAAGATTTTGTACAACCGAAATCTCCAGAACAATTGGATAAATCTGAACCCCATCCTCAACAGCTTGAAGACGAACCACCACAATCCACTCCGGATTATCAGTCACGATATTCTACTCAATCAGGAGGAACTTTTGAAAAAGATCCTCTGGGAAAAGGATATAAAATCGAAATTTTTCCGACATTAGACGGGCTATATTGGGCCGATCACAAGAGTTACTTCGATCAGAACAGAAAGGAATGGGAAAACATATCGCAATTAACGGTTTATGATAAGAATCCGAAATTTGAAGGAAAAAAATATTCCATGAAGGGGTATTTTGAAGGAAGGAAACTGAAATCTATTCCGCTTCCACTTGGTTATGCCCTGAATATTGAATCGTTAAAATTTACAGGGGACAAACCAAACATCTATCGGGATCAAAATGGGGCTTTTTATCTTCAGGTGGATGGTCAATGTGAAATCACAATTGATTTTTATAAACAGTCGGATTTTTCGCATTCTGATCCTATTCGTGAAGATACAAAACGATGTCATCATAGTCCGCTTTCAGGTAGTTCAGAATCTGTTTTGCAATCTGCTCGTTCGATTTCGGATAATCGGGAAAAAGCCCGAATGATTCGAGATCATATTCGAGCCAAACATTTTTATCCGCCCGGAAAAAATAGGAAGGAGACGGCTAATAACGCAATGAAAGTGCAAAATGATTTGAAGGCTCATGCAACAGATGGAAATGCTTTTATTCTCGCTTTGGACAATGCTTCGCATTTGGAATGTTTTAGTGCCAATTGTTTGATGGTAGCTATGATGCGCGATCTGGGCGTTCCGGCGCGAATGGTGACGGGACACAATGTAGAAGGAAAAAACAAAGACGGAAATTCAGAGATAAATTCTGGAAACGGACATGGATGGTGTGTGATTTGGGATGGAACCAGTTGGGTTCGATTTGATGCTACGCCTGTGCAAGATCCAAACGATCCGGCGAACAAGAAAGATTCTAAAGATAATGAAGAAGAAGCCGATCAATCAAATCAAACTCCTGCGGATAAAGCGGATGATGGGGGGGGAGAGGCTTCAGAAAGTTCCAGTGATGATTCGGATGAGTCGGGGGAGAAGGGAGAATCTCAGAATGGAAGGAATGAAGAAAATGAAGGGAATGAAAGAAATGAAAATAATGAAGAGAATGGAGAAGGGTTTTCTGATGATTCTGCAGCAGATGATTCAGACTCAGATAATGATTCGGATGCAGGAGAACAGAAATCTGAAAAACCTGAAGACACGGAATCTCTGCAGGATTGGGAAAATTTTGACTCGGAAAAAGCCTTTCAGGAGATGTATGAGGAGTTGAAAAAAAATATGGCAGATAAACCAACGGAGGAACAAGTCCAAGAAGCCGTAGAACAACTCGACCAAGAAAATCGAATTTCCGAATATCGTGATCCGGATGTGATTGAGATGGCTCAGAAGTTTCCAGGACTCAGTGCAGAGCGAATAGAGGAGCTGGCAAAATTCATAAAGGAATTTCGGGAAGCAGTAAAAAAAATCAGTCAGATAAAAAATCCCGATTATGTGGATGGAATATCGGAAAATGAGACGCTGGAAGATGAATTAAAAAGCATTCTGGATCGGGTCATATCCCGAAGTATCGTTGAAAAAACTGTGCCACACTATCCTGTGTCTGATGGGGACAACTTGGAATTAATCGATCCGGTGCAATTGTATCTGGATCGGGAAGCGGGACGTACGGAATCGTATGTGTTTCTAGAGAGAGAAAACATTGAAGAAGAAGAACTGAGAGTTGTAAAAGTGAGAAGAAGAAAAGTATTGGATGGGAGCTCTAGCATGAAATATGAAAATGGCGCAAAACTCAGAACCCAACAGGAAATCGAAGTACTGGAAAATAAAGTGACGGCCGAAAAACAAGTAGAACTAAATGAACTGGCAGATCAACTCAATCGTGATATCCAGCTCGAAACCGAAACGTGGCAGTTTGGAGTCGAGGATGAGGAAACTGGGAAAAAATTTGCCAGATTAAAATCGCTTTCCGATACCTTTGATGAACGAGAACAAAACGCCATCTGGAAACTGACCGAAAGAGCGGTCGATAGTACCAATGATTTTGATCCATTGGAATCAATACATACGTTGCTTACAGATGAAAACGAACGAGACAGGAGAATAGCTGGAGAACCAACGGTTTTAGAAAGAATTCGTCTTGGATTTCTGATTCGGGAAATGAATGCTTATGAAGATATGAGAGAACGAGAGTTGGAATTAAACGAGGAAGAACAAACGCATTTTGATAATCTTCGTTCTACCGATCCAGACGTTATTTCGAAGAATCTGGGCCAAATTATGGACGAAAATCATTTGAGTCATGAAGAAGGGCAATTTTTTGAAAATCATGATACTAATGGAAGACCTTTGGTGGAAATAATGGAAGACTGGCATGATATTATATTAGATAAATATGGACATAACGTCGAACCGATTCTAGAAGTGGTGGAGATCACTTCTGATGGGGATTCCAATGATGAAACGAAGCTTAAAAAAGCTATTTCCGCTCTTCGAAAATTAGGCGTTATCGTGACGGCTTATGGTCTGGGGAATGATGGGAAAAAAGTTACCAATGTTTATGCTAATTCATTTAATCCGATGGAGGGGGGACATTATTGTCAAAATCTTATTGATTATCCACGAAACAAAGCTAAAGCGTGGCACAATATACTTGACAGGGTTTAATTTTTGTGATATATGTATTTTGAATAATTTTTAAATGACAGACCGAAACGACCACTTCTATCGATTCTCAACAGCTTTTCAAATCGCTGAACAATCTGATGAATCTTCTGATTCTACAGAACCGGCAAATGAATTGACTCAGCAAAAAGTAATGCAAACTCGAGCCTTGATCGGACGATTTACCGAATTGAGACGAGGCAAAAAATTTGACGAACCGAAACCAAAAGCAAATGGGGTAGGAATATTAAAAGATATTGCCGGAATAGATCCCGGATTGATCGATGAAATGTTACACGAAAACAATGGACACCTGGTAGAAGATCAGGAACTGGAAGACACTTTTCGGCAATTAAAATCATTATTGGATGATCCAGAAGTGGCAGAGGGGTACAAAAATAGCTTTATTTCATGGAGTCAGGATGTTCGAGCTTTGAAACGATTGGTTAGAGCTTATATATCCGGAAAATACGTTAAAGCTAGAACGTTTGATTCAGCTCTTAAAACACTCCCCGATGATGAGGCTTTTGGAAAAGAAGTTCGTAATCGATTAAATTATAAAAGCACTGGACCAGAAGATGAATCTGTTACTTTGGATGATGCGAGTCGAAACGGAATTGCCCGACAGATTGTTCGGTTATTAGAAAGATTTCAAAATTCGATTCAAGCAGAAATCCAAAACATTCATAATCAAGTAATTGCAGAAAAGAGAGATTATCGAAAGAGCGATGAAAAAGTATTGAATAAACTCTATATATGGCGAAATAAATGCAATTCAGGGATAGAGCGCTTGAAGGTGAATTTTGAAGTGGCTAAACAGCAAAGAATTGATCAAATAAAAAATGATAGTCGGAGCCTCAAGAGAGTGACGAAGGAAGATATCCGAACAGGGACAGAGAAAAAAACTGGTAGTGCTTATGTAGAAACCCCTTCTCGAACAGAGATCATTTATGGAAATGAAAGTGCAGATAACTACATGCTTTCTGCTCTTCGAGGTGGACATAATGTGGAATTGCACGGACCAACGGGAACCGGAAAAACCAAGATTGCTATTCACGCATCGAAAGTTTTTTCCGGAAAAGAACCGGTAGTTATTTCCGGTGGGCCAGGCGTCTACCGAAGTGCTTTTTATGGATCACCGAGTGATCTTGGAAAACGAAATGAAGGGGCTGCGATTAAGTGTCTAAAAGAAGATCGAGTATTGATTATAGATGAAGATAATCGCATTGATCCTCGCCAAATGGCAGAGATCAAATACCTTTTGGGACTTCGCCCGGGTGATGTTTTTGTCCATCCGGAAACAGGAGAAGAAATTACGGTACCGCCGCACTTTCGCGTCATGGTCACTCGAAACGAGAGAGGGAAGCACCACAAAGATCGTTTTGACCTGCCACCGGAATATCGAAGAGAATTTACGCACGCCAGTTTTGAGTTGGATTATTATACTCCAGAGGAAATGTACGATCGTTTCTTTATCCCCAAACTGATAAACGAAGACGGATCGATTTCTCTATCACGAAATGAAGTAGGGGGTGATCTAGCAGATCCGAATAGTAATTCTCCACTTTTAAATTTAGCTTTTGCCTCTCAAAACATTCAAAACGCGTATAAATCTCATAAACTAAAAAATGCCGTCATGGAATCGGGGTATTTAATCGACCTGTTGGATCAGTGGAAAGTAGTGCAGTTTAATCAGAATGAGAAAGGAGAAAAAATCACGTTCCTCACTTATCTGGAAACAAAATTATGGGAATTTATTCGAAGACCGATCGGAAATCAGGATCGAAAGATCATCGCTACGGAATTGATAAAAAGAGGATTTTTTTATGGCTGGAAACTTGAGAAATTCTATACTGTAGGAGATGGCTTAATATTTACGCAAGAAGAATATGATGGCATGACAAAAGATGTCAAAAAAATATTTGAAGATCCCGATGGAAGTCATCTGACACCTAAAGAAGTGGCACTGTTGGATCCCTTTCATGTGAGAGAAATCAAAGAACCGGTGCCGGAAAATCAGGATGAAGTAATGGCATTTAAGACAAATCTCGATCGATTTTGTAATGAGAATGGAGTTCGACCTGTCTCATTTGATGCAAGAAATGTTGAAGAAAAGAAATTTTTTATCACCAATCGAATCAGAAAAGGATTAGAAAAATCCGGAAAACTGACACCGGAAATAGAAAATCAATTAAATGCAGCACGAACGAATACTTCAGAAGATTTTATTCGGATAGTGGGAGGAATTATTCGGGAAGAAAAAGAAGAAACTCCTGGAGAAATTAATGAGTTTGCGGAACAGGTGGGGGAATTGAAGGAAGTGATTAAGTTATTGCAAGATTATAATAAGATAATGATCCTGAGCTCGGAGGCTTCATCCCAACAAAAACAGTATTTACTGAAAGAACCTGATTTTGATGAAACTAACATCGAAGAGAGATTTTCTACTGTAAGATCATTTCTAACTTCTTTGTTGCGTAATATTGATTTATCGGATGATGTAGAAGAAAGTTTCTTGGACACCAATAGGGATACAGTTCAGGAAAGTATTCCGGCGATGACGGAATTTCTCCTAGAAAATGTATTTGATGGAAATGACGTGAGAAAGTTAGTTGGTTTTCGAAGAGTTTTTAGGAGGTGTGTGTTACAGTTTCCAGTACCAGATTATAAGGCAGAAGATTTCGGAATTCAGGATCCCGATGATCTTCATATGATCGATTTTATTCATGAAGATGATGAAAAATATCGGGAAAATTTAGATAGAATTATCGAATATTTGATAACAACTGTTAATTATAGAGAAAAAAAATGGAAATCTAAATATTCGAATATTTATGAAATGCTAAAAATTTGTAGTGATAAAAATACAAGAGGGCGAATAGAATCATTTGTTACTATTCTTCCTGATTTTGAAGCAGTGATAAACGAAATCACTCGAGTTCTTGGGAACCCGGAAATAAGAGAGGTGGATACAACTGCAGAGCAGGTAAAGGGATTAGATATAGTGATTAAGTTACTGCAGGGATACTGGGAAACCAGAATTAATAATTCTCAGGAAATAATCCCTCAAGTAAAGGAAATGTTACTCAAGGAAAGAAAATTTGATCTAAGTAATAAAAGAGACCTAATGGGATTTGTTAATCAATTTCTGAATACTATTGGAAAAATCACAGAAAAAGAAAAGCTTGAAATATCAGATCATTTAGATGAAGACGACGTAAAATTTATTCCGAATATGATAGAGTTCCTTTTGAAAGAGGGATTTGAGGAAAAAGAAAGCAATGTAAGAGAGGTTATTGGTTTTAGAAGAACTTATCGACGTTGTTTTTTTCAACTTCAGAAAAGATCCAATTCTAAAAACAATCCGGTTAAGGTTTATGTATCCGATTTTGTAAACGAGGAACATAAGTTTTGTGAGAATCATTTAAGTCAGATATTAGATTCAATTACTAACGAACTGGATGAAATAGATGGAAACTGGAAAATAACTTATCCTCAAATTGAAGAGCTTACTAAAAGAAATAAAGAGACAGCAGAAAGGATCGGGCGTATTTCTGATGCCATATCTGAACTGGAAAAAACTATGGAGGAAATTATTCGGGTTTTTAGGGAAACAGTGGAATTTGTTTATGATACAGCAGAAATGATAGAAGATATGGATGAAATTGCGAAAATAATAAAGGAGAAAACAGGGGACAATAGTATCAAATATGATATAAGTAGTGTGGATGAGGCAAATAGAGGGATAATTGACATTTTGATCTTACTTGACAGGTCGAAGCTTGATGCACGTCAACAAAAACAAAGAACTGCGATGCTTGGTAAGTACAATTCATTAAACAGTGATGCAGAAAAAAAAGATTTTTTAGCTGAAGGAATACGTTTTTTTGTAGAAGAGTTAATTCCGCAAGAGAACTTTAAGGAAATATTTGAACTAAAAAGAACATATAGAAGTTTTTCAAATAAGTTCCCCATTTCTTATTGTCCAACATTAAATGATTTAATTGATCCTGATTTGAGTATGAAAATATTTGGTCAAGAAAATTTGGAGAGCATTGAACAAATTGCTAAAGATAACGGAATATCAGGGACTCTTCCTGTTGCCTTGAATTTGAATGTGGCTTCACTAAGAGATGAGGATCGTGAAGTTAAAGCTAAACATATCACTGCTCTAGATAGTGCTATGCAATACATGATCAAACTAAAAGAAACACAGGAAAAATAAATTGCAGAGCTGAGCGGGGATGTATCGGAATGTGATGAAAGTGGCTGAATCAAATATGAGAGCTAATTGTGATGAAAATGAATTTATAATTGTGGAATTTGAATAACTGTATCCTCCCAAAATTCCAATGTAAATCCTAAAAATCCAATTTCTTCATCC
>CAZQFO010000032.1:14008-14851 GCA_964592695.1 uncultured Candidatus Peribacteria bacterium | reverse complement strand
AAATTCACCAATTCATAGTTAATTCTTTCTTTTGTGAACGTTGGTAGTCATTCAAAAATTTTTTAAATTTTATATCTTGAATTTTGATTTTTTAATTTTAAATTTTGCATTAATTTCCCCATGATCCAAAAAATATTTGATTCAGTTTTCGGCAATTACAATACAAAACAGATTACTCGCTTACAATCAAAAGTTCCTGAAATTTTAAAGATTGAAGAAGCCTTTCAGAAATTATCTGACAATGAATTACAATCTAAATTTTCTGAATGGAAAATTTACCTTACAGCACACCCAGATAAAGTAGATGAAATGCTTATCGAAGTTTTTGCAGGGGTAAAAAATGCATCTCGTCGTCTTTTTGATAAAGAATTTGAAGTAAGAGGTAAATCACTAAAATGGGAAATGATTCCATATGATGTTCAATTGGTGGGAGGAATGGTATTACATGAAGGTAAGATATCCGAAATGAAAACCGGAGAAGGTAAAACATTAGTTTGTACACTTCCGGTGATATTAAATGCACTTACAGGAAAAGGCGTCCATGTAATTACGGTCAATGACTATTTGGCAAAACGTGATGCAGAATGGATGGCTCCATTATATAAATTTTGTGGACTATCAGTAGGAGTGATTGTAAACGAAAAAAATAATGAAGAACGAGCTGAAGCCTATAAATCAGATATTACTTATGGCACAAATAATGAATTTGGATTTGATTATTTAAGAGATAATATGGTTGTTTCTTTAGATGATCGTGTGCAAAGAATGCGTAATTTTTGTATTGTAGATGAGGTAGATAGTATTTTGATTGATGAGGCAAGGACGCCTCTTATTATTTCCGGA
>CAZQFO010000032.1:0-13998 GCA_964592695.1 uncultured Candidatus Peribacteria bacterium | reverse complement strand
GATTTGATTATTTAAGAGACAACATGGCTCAAAATCCAGATAATATTGTTCAGAAACCTTTATATTTTGCTATTGTAGATGAAGTAGATTCCATATTAATTGACGAAGCAAGAACACCACTTATCATCTCTACACAAGCAGAAGAATCCACTGAGAAATACAGTAGATATTTTTATCTAATACAACAATTAGAAAATGAAAAACACTACAATGTGGATCTCAAACACAAAAGCGTAACTCTTACAGAAGATGGAGTAAAAAAGATGGAAGAACTCCTCGGCATGGGAAATATTTTTACTGAAAACGGGTTTGAGGAAGTACACCATATCGAACAGGCTCTAAAATCACACGTTATCTTTGAAAAAGATAGAGATTACGTAGTACAAGATAATCAGGTTATTATTGTAGATGAATTTACAGGAAGGCTGATGGCTGGCCGTCGTTTTTCGGATGGCCTTCATCAGGCATTAGAAGCAAAAGAAAATGTTCAAATTCAACGAGAATCAAAAACATTAGCCACTATTACATTTCAGAACTATTTTCGTTTGTATGATAAACTAGCCGGGATGACCGGTACCGCTGAGACAGAAGCAGAAGAATTTGCAAAAATTTACAAGCTGGACACTATCGTAATCCCAACAAACAGAACAATGGTAAGATCTGATCTTCCCGATAAAATCTTTAAAAATGAAAAAGGGAAATTTGAAGCACTAGCAAATGAAGTTGAAAAACTAAATAAAAAAGGACAACCAGTGTTAATTGGAACCATTAACATTGATAAATCAGAAGCCCTCTCTCAGTTGCTTAATTCTCGTAATATTACACATGAAGTACTAAATGCGAAACATCATGAAAGAGAGGCTGAAATTGTTGCTAAAGCAGGACAAAAAGGTGCCGTCACCATCGCTACAAATATGGCAGGAAGAGGAACAGATATCAAACTTGGAGAGGGAGTCAAAGACTTAGAAGGATTGGTTATTTTGGGAACGGAAAGACATGAATCTAGACGAATTGATAATCAGCTAAGAGGACGATCAGGTAGACAAGGGGATCCAGGACTGACTCAGTTTTATGTGTCGATGCAGGACGATCTAATGCGAAGATTTGGAGGAGAAAAAATGGAACGAATGATGGAAACACTTGGAGTACCTGATGATGAAGCTATTGAAAATAAGATGATTTCACGATCAGTAGAAAGTGCTCAGAAAAAAATTGAAGGGTTTCATTTTGATGCGAGAAAACACATTGTCCAATATGATGATATTATGAATATCCATCGTGAAAACATTTATAAAAGAAGAAGAGTTTTTTTAGGTTCTGAAGCTATTTTGTCAGATGTAGATATCATGATAAAAGAATTAGTTTCTCAAATAATTGAAGACAATGCACCCACTCTGGAAGCAGGAATTTTGTGGAGTACGGAGGACATCTATAAAACTATTAATTCAGTACATATTTCATCAGAAGAGCCGTTGTCTCTGGATGAAATCCAAACCTTTCATCATAGAGATGATTTGATTGAATCAATTAGTAATTATTTATTGACAGCTTGGGACAAAAAAAGAAAGAGTTTTCCCGAAAAAACAGTAGATAATGTGACCAAACAAATTTTATTACGATCAATTGATGAATTATGGCTAGAACATATTGACCAAATGACTCACCTACGTGATCGAGTAGCCCTGGCAGGATATGCACAAAAAGATCCCGTCATGGAATACAAAAGAGAAGCATTTGAGATGTTCGAACGCCTACTAAAAAGCATCCGCTTCATGGGAATTTCAAATTTATTCCGAGTTGAATTCCAACAGAATTTAGAACTTGAAGAGGCAGATTATTCTGATGCCACAACAAATGAAGATGAAATCGAAGCTACGCTGGAAAAAACCGGAGAAATGGTTCCGAGGGATAAAGATGAAATCTATCATGTATCTGCTGATGAACCAGGTCGTTCTGTGACAGCAGAAAAGATCGGAGATAAGTTTGCCGATGTAGGTCGAAATGATGAATGTCCGTGTGGTAGTGGGAAGAAATTCAAGAAATGTCATGGGAAGAATTTATGAAGAACTGAGAGAAGAAATTAAGAAAGAAGAAAAAAAGAAAAAAGAGACGTAAGAAGAGCTATTTATGGTCGTTTAAATGTAAAAAAATTTTGCGAAGAAATGAAAAAACCTATAAAAAATAAATAAATGAAAAAAATACTAATTGCTTTCGGAATATTGATGATTTGTCCCTTCTGGGTTCATGCGACAGAAGATACTATTCGACCTGAATTAAAAGTAACACTGAGTCCGGGAAACAAACCAACTCAAAAAATTAAAGCCGGAACAGATAATGTAGAAGTGCTTCGTCTATGGATAACAGCATCAAATCATCCATCTGGAAGTATTTTGATCCGAAAAATAAAATTTCAAAGAAATGGAAAAAGTGATCGAGACCAAGTTTTGCGATACAAACTCATACATGCCAATAAAATACTTGGAAAAATTTCTCTTCCTGATAGTGATGTAATGGAATTCTCAAATTTGAACATCTCAGCCACAGATGGCAAAACCATGGAACTTCGAATTTTAGTAGATGTGATGACAGGAGAATACTCTGGAACACATCAATTCATGATTCCTCATCCGGATTTTATTACCATAGAAAAGAACGATATCCGAGATAAAGACACCTGGATATTTGGAGATTTTCCCATCCAAGCAAACAAAATTCATATTGGAACAATCTCAAATTCTCCCTCAGGAGAATGTAACATGAGAGAAGAACCTGTCTGTGGTAAAGATGGCAAGACCTACTACAACAGATGTATATCCTTTCAAAAAGGAGTAAAAGTTGATTATGATGGAGCTTGTGAAGCACGATATAACACTCGTAAAATTGTCTGTACAACTGAATTTGAACCAGTATGTGGAACCGATGGAAAAACATACTCAAATTTATGCACACTAAATCGAAGTGATGCATTTCTTCGATACAAAGGAGAATGTTTTCCAGAATCTTTGGACGAACCGAAATCATACTCTCGTGCAATAGAACTTTTTGAACTAAAGAAAAATGAGCTAATGCAACTACGCCCCAGAATATCGGGATCCTCAGCAAAATTATTAGATGCCGTTTCTTACGTTTTAAAACACTATGATTTTGCTTTTGATCCCAAAAAACAATTAGTACTTGATATTTTTAAGTTTCTTCAGTTTACTCAAAATCCATCAGATCGAAACTTATTAATGCAAGAGATTGGACAATTTCATCTGAAAGTAAAAATGGCACGAGTTGAAACAATGAAAGAAAAATATGATCAGGGCAAAGTCCCCTTTTTAGATGTAGAAGAAAATGAATGGTATTTTGAACCAGTAAAATTTTTGAAAGAAAAAGAGTGGATTGAAGGATATAAGAACATCGATGGCGAAAAAACTGGATTATACCATCCAGAAAGCAACGTAACAAAAGCGGAAATTTCAAAACTAGCCTTTCAGATAGCAAACATAGATTTTGAAAATATAAATGAAATGTCAAAAAATCCTTTTGCTCAAACACACTGGGCTTCGAAAATAATTAATCTCGCAGAAGAATCGAATCTAAGCATGTGGAAAGACTTTCCTAATCCAGATAAAAAAACCACACGAGGAGAAGTAATACGATTAATATTTGAAGTTTTTAAACTAGAACCACCAAAAAAATTCTGGAAAAATTCTTTTTCTGATATAAATATATCTTCAGATAATTTTCGTTATATAGAACACGCAAAAAGAATAGGACTGATATCAGGATATCCGGATGGAACATTTCGTGAAAACGATCCAATACTGAGAGCAGAAGCTGCAAAAATAATTCAAAACGCACATGAAATATTGCAATAGTCTACATAAAAAAATATAAACTATTTAATAACCGCATCTTTTCCCACTAAATTACATTTCCATTTATATTTACAGAGATCCTTTTCATCACATGCAGAACTACACGTACAATTATAAGAATGCGGACGCAATTTTTTTCCATCTGTACAAACTTCATAGGTATCAACCGTACAAGTTTTATTAGCTCCCATTCTAATACAACTATCTCTTCGCAGGAGGCCTATATTATCCGATGCATCCTCCTTTATAGTTGTCTCAGCTAAACCAAGAAACTCCCGTGCAGTATCATTTGTGTAAACAATATCAGCAATAACAAGCAAAATAATAAGAAGTACAAGTTTTTTCATAAAAAATATTTATTTTTAAAAAATTTCTAATTTACTCTAAAACAGAACAAATAATTTTCCAATAAAAAATACATAAAACATAAACAAAACTCCCCCTTCCCAACGAGTAATTTCACGATCCTGTGTCATAAAAAAGTAAAGAAAAGTAGCTATCAACATCATAGGTACACCAAGTGTTAGAGTTTTTTCTTCTACAGCTAAAGGACCAAAAAACACAGGAATTCCCATAACAGCAAACGAATTAAATATATTTGATCCCAGTACATTACCAACTGCCATTTCTGGATACCCTTTTTTTGCAGCTGAGATACTTACAATTAATTCTGGCAAACTTGTACCAAGAGCTACAGCACTTACAGCAATAATTTCTTTTCCAATATTCAAAATTTCAGAAAGGGCAATAATAGATTCTATAGTATACTGAGCACCAAAATAGATAAACACCGTACTAAAAATAAGAATAATTACTGGTTTTACCCCTAGTTTTTTGGGAATAATATCTGAAACTTTATCAACTGTTTTACCAAAAAATCCTTTCCCTTCGATAGTACTTCTAACGGTATAATGAAAATAAAGAAATATCCCAAAAAGACTCAATAATCCCTCTCCCAATGTAAAAACTCCATCCCATACGGTAACTGCTAAAAAAAGTGCTGAACCAACCAACAAAGGTAAATCCACATGAATTAATTCATGTGTTATTTTTAGCTTTTTTCCAATAATGGCAGAAATCGCTAAAACTAGAAAAATATTCGCAATATTGGAACCAACGACATTACCTGTCACAATTTCCGAAGCCCCCTGCATTACTGCAATTACAGAAGAAATTAATTCTGGCAAACTCGTCCCCACAGCGACAATAGTAACGCCTACCAAAAAAGCAGGCATTCCAAAGTATATACCGATCTTTTCAGCAGAATCGGTAAAATAATCTGATGCTTTGATCAGGACAAAAAGACTGATAACAAATATAATAAGTTGGAGATAAAGTTCGGGCATTTTTGTTTTTATTAGTAAATTGCTAAACAACCTATGGAATTATTCTGTTTTATTAAAGCGTAGCTACAGAATTAGCAATGTTTTCTCGTACTTTTTCAAATTTATCCCATTCTTCTTCAGGAAGTTCTTTTGTCTTTGCCATTTCTTGTAGAACTGGTAACTCTTCAACTTTACTAAAATCAAAATCTTCTTTATCTACCAATTTTAATCCTTCGTGGTACAATGAAGTAATAGTCTTCATCATCTCAAACTGTTTTCGAGGAGAAATATAGGCATCCACTGGATTAAATGAATCCTGGTAAAGAAAATCCTCACGAATTGATTTTGACACTAATAATACTAATCGTTCTCTTGTAGAAAGTGCATCCGGCCCCACAAGACGAACAATTTCCTGAAGTTTTGATTCTTCCTGTAAAAGTGTCATCGCTACCTCCCGTACATCCCAATACTCAGGAGACACATTTTCTTTCATATAATTCTGAATATTTGGTACATAGAGCGAATAACTCTTGAGCCAATTGATAGCTGGAAAATGCCTTTGATAAGCCAGCTTCGCATCAAGTGCCCAAAACGTTTTTGTCACACGCAAAGTATTTTGACTTACGGGCTCAGACAAATCTCCTCCTGGAGGAGACACTGCCCCCACCACAGTCAAACTTCCTTGCCTATCTCCAGAACAGAGACAGTCCACAGATCCGGCTCTTTCGTAGAATTCAGCCGTTTTTGATCCCAAATACGCTGGATACCCTTCTTCTCCTGGCATCTCCTCTAGACGTCCTGACATTTCCCTCATAGCCTCTGCCCATCTAGATGTAGAATCCGCCATTAAGGCCACATGATATCCCATATCTCGATAATACTCTGCAATCGTGATTCCTGTATAAACCGAAGCTTCACGAGCAGCTACTGGCATGTTTGACGTATTAGCCACCATTACGGTTCGCTTCATGAGTGGTTCTCCAGAATTTGGATCCAATAAATGAGGAAATTCAGATAACACCTCCGTCATCTCATTTCCACGCTCTCCACACCCAATATATATAATCACTTGAGCATCACAATATTTAGCAAGTGTTTGTTGGGTAACCGTCTTGCCAGACCCAAAAGGTCCAGGAATACATCCGGCACCTCCTTTTACGAGAGGAAAAAACATATCAATTGATCGCCCTCCCGTTTTAAGTGGCGTATCAGGCAGACGCTTTGCCTTAAATTTTCGTGCAATACGAATAGGCCAAAATTGACGCATTTTCACCTCATAATCTTTTCCTTCCTCAGTTAAATTTGCCACTGTTTCAGTAACATTGAAATGTCCTGCATCAATTTTTGACACTTTGGCATTTTTCACACCGACAGGAACCATTATTTTATGATTTATGAGCGTAGTTTCCTGAACCGTTCCCAACACATCTCCTTCTGACACAACATCTCCTACCGAAACAATCGGAACAAAGTCCCATTTCTTTGTCTGATCTAAACCTTCTGCATCAACACCTCGAGTAAGGAAATGACCAGATTTATCCTCTAAAACCCCTAAAGGACGCTGGACTCCATCATAAATAGACTCAAGAAGCCCTGGGCCGAGCTCTACAGACAACGTCTGCCCGGTAAGTTCTACGGGTTCATCCGGACCAACTCCTCCAGTTTCTTCATATACCTGAATAGAAGCCATTCCGTTATTTAATCGAATCACCTCTCCCATTAATTTTTCTTCTCCTACTCGTACTAGTTCGTACATCTGGGCTTTTTCCATATTTTTGGCTACAACCAACGGACCAGATACTTTGACAATCACAGGAGGATTTTCGTTCATGATTCAATGTATAAAATTAATAAATTATTGCTGGGAGATTTTTGTCAAAAAAACAAAAAAGTCAATTGGATTTTCTTCTAGAAAAGATAATCCGGTTTTTGCAATGCAAAAACCGGATTAATTCCTCCTTGTTTCTTAACCGACCTTTCTTTTTTTGGGTGCGACAGTGGGATATTGAAATTTCCATTTCTCAGATGGTTTCATATAAGACGATTTCATAATATCACCCTGAATGGTTATTTCAATTATCACTTCCAGTGGAACATCAAATGTTTCCTCCCATTCCATCTCAATAGACACAGGTTTCCAATTATAATTTCCCGCATAAGCAGCTTTTATCATGTTACCCATCCGATAAAAACCCCGGTTCATCGCTCCCGTTTCGATCATACCAACAACCAAAAACGTTGATATTATAGTAACAATTCCATGTTTTGGTTTATAAGATCCAAAACAAAATATCACAGTTCCTATAATCACAACTCCTGACAAAATCACGGCAGAAGCTGTTTTTATCCAGAGAAAAGTGAAACGAAACATTAGAATCCCTAGTGCTATTGACAACATCATAGGATACATATATTCCCTTGTCTTTGGAATCACATGTTCAGATTCGAAGTCATCCCAAAAATCAATCCATTTAAACCAAAACCTCCAAATACCGGAGGTACTATTACAATTACTCATTGTTTTCATGCCTCCAAAAATGGGGTAATTGAACGGGTAATTCATTAAATTTATTCAAAAAAACCGTCCATTGTGGACTTGTTTCAACAAGGAGGATTTGTCCTCGATATTTAAATAGTGATAAAAATCACATCCAAAACTACACAAAGGACAAATAACCTTGTTGAATTCAAAAAACGTAAAAGAACTATGAACGTTTTTTGAGTTTATTTTCAATTAACTATTTACAATACATAAAAAATGTCAAACTTGCTTTTTATGCAATTACCCCAATTATATCACTCCTCCATGGCAATAACACCAGACCGAACCCACTCTCGCACCTCAATTCCGGCTTCTTGTATCTTTTTCAAAAATGCTTCTAATCGATGAGATGAGTCCACTAGTTCAAGTACTACTTCATTTTCAGACTGACTTATTTCTTTAGTTAATATATCTTTTTCCGCTTCATGTAAAAACTTTTCATCTTTTTCATTTTTTAATTTTACTCGAGCTAGTACAATTTCACGTGTAATAGAATCTGTAGGTAAAATTTTAACAGACAAAATCTCAATTAATTTTTCTAAAGCCTGAGCTGTTTTATGTGCCTCCTCAACTCCTCCTTCTATGACAATAGTAAATCGAGAAATGTCCGGATCACTGGTACGCCCAACAGTTAAAGAGTCAATTTGAAACAGCTTACGACGAAGCAATCCAGAAATTCGAGAGAGAACACCAGGTTTATTTTGAGAAAAAACAGAAAGAACGTATTTTTTCATTCCAAAGATATAGATTTGATGATTAGATTGTAGGAAGCCTTTTATAAAAATCAACAATTTAAGATATTGAAAGATGACATAGTCATGATGACAACATTATACACAAAAGAAACCGGCCGATAATTATCCAAGAACTCTGATTTTGTTGAGTGGAATAATCTCTAGCCGGTTTCAAGGGTTACTAGCCCCGATAACTCTCGCCTTGCTTTGGTAATAATCCGTACCACCTACGGTGCTCCTTGTGCATTCAGACCTAAATTAAATTAATTTGACATTAATTTGGAATTTGGCATGATGCGAGCATATTTGATTTAGACCATAAAACGGTGGCAAGAGAAGTGGGCAGCTAGTGAAATTAACTTCAGAAGTTGTCATTCGGATACTACCGTTTCCCTTCGTTTTACGGTGCACTTTATTGAAAGTAGTACACTTTCATAAGCGACATCGCAAAGCGGAGAGAGAAGAGAAAATGAACGCCTCTTTGTTAAAATATATGCTCAAAAGCAGTTTCAAACAAAGAATAATCCAAACCGGAAGGGCTATTCATTTTCTCAACCCTCTCCACTAAATCTAGAAATTTAAAAGAACAACTAAAATTTAACTATCAAAGCATTGTACACGAGATAAATTAATAAGTCAACAATTTCACCTTGAACCAGAATTAATTTATTGAATAGTATATAAACCAGGGCTGTTCAATGCTAGGAAGTAATAATTCTAAAAGCCTCTTTTTCCGGCACTTCATCAGTCTTCGCTCTATGAGCTTCGACCGACAGGCGAGGTTGAGCGAGGTACGAGCGAAACCTCGGGAAAAGTGCCATTGATGCCGAAGATTACACTTGATTTGCAGTTCTTTCTTTTAGAGGCATCTATTGCACAAAGTTAGCGTTGAACAGCCCTGGTGTTCTTCCTCCTTCGCTATACGTCCAGTATGAAATAAGCTTCGGCGGACAGGTCGTCAGCAAAGTTTCGACATATTACCAATATGACTCAACTTTCCTTCCTCGAATACGAAGCAAAAATCCTATCAAACCTGGGTATTTTATTTTTTTCTAGATCCCTTAGCCAAGAATTATTATTTTTTCAATTGAAAATTGATCAGTAATAAATGATAATCATTTTTGATGTCTACTAAAAAAAATGTTCTCTCCAATGCTTTTGCACAGATGATTGGCAAAGTTCTTACTGTGCTGGCGAGCCTTTTTGTAGTAAAAATTGTGGCTGGATTTGGAACGGATTATTATGGAAACTACGTGACGGCTTATGAATTTCTCGCATTTTTTGGAATCATTGCGGATGCTGGACTTTTTTCTATTGCTGTTCGAGAGATTGCAAAAGGCGAATCTCTTAACAAAGAAGATAAAGCAAGTGCAAACGATATGATCGTAGATACCGATTCAAAATTCAGGTGTTCTCCTGAGTGTATTCTTGGGAATGTTTTTTCAATGCGATTATTACTCGTCATAATAGTAACTGTATTGGCGGGAGTAATAGCTCAATATGTCCCCTCATATCCACCTATAGTAAAAACAGGGATCTGGATAACAGGAATTTCTATGGCACTTACCATAATCGCAGGAACTCTAAGTGCTATTCTCCAAGCACGAATGAAGATCCATTATTTTGCTACTTCACTTGTTTTGGGGAAAATATTATTAGCAACATTAATTTTTACAGTTTCCAAAAGAATAGAATTATTTGGAGACCATTTGTTTTTTACCATGCTCTGGGCAGGGGTTGTGTCTAATATCGTTTTTTGCGGACTTGTAGCATTTTTTGCTTCCAGAGAAATCAGGATTCGTTTAAAATTTCATTTTGATTGGTGGAAACATATCTTTAGAAAAGCCCTGCCTTATGGCTTAGCACTCGTATTGCAAACGCTCTATTTACGTTTAGACATTGTTTTGATTTCAATTATATTGGGAAGCACTGCAGTAGGAATATATGGCATATCTACCCGTGTACTTGAAAGTTTCCTAGTACTTGGAGTTTTTTTTGGGCAGGCAATCCTCCCCAAATTATCAAAAGAAGAACACAATCCTGTTCAAATGAGTAATACATTGATGTGGGGAATCGAAAAATTACTTACTTTTTCTTTGCCAATAATTGTAGGTTGTAGTTTTTTTTCGTCCGAAATTATTGAGCTCTTAAGTTCTACAGAATTTCTCTCTTCAGATGGATTTATAGGATCTGATAAAATCCTATTTATACTTATCCCTACTATATTTTTTGCATATTTCAATCAGCTATTTTCGTTTTCACTAGTAGCCTCAAATCGTCAGAATTACCTGCTCAAAGTCAATGCTACAGCACTTATATTAAATGGGGTCCTTAATCTGATGTTTTTGCAAAAATATGGAATCATAGCAGCCGCTATTTCAACTGTTTTTTGTGAAGCCGTAGTATTGCTTTTGTTGGTTCATGAAATCAGAAAGCACTTTAATCTACAATTTTCAATAAAGAATATAGGGATTATTTTAGTAGCTAACACGATTTTGTTTTTAGAGATTTATTTTACTCCGCTTCGAGATAATTTTATATTAGCCGGACTGGTTGGAGTGGCGACCTACTTTGGGATTATGTATTTAGGGCTTGGAAAAAAATAACTCTTTCCAAATTTAGAAATTTCTTAAAAACTCTTTAAATTGATCTTCATCCAACCTCGGAGCCGTAATAAACAAATCCTTATCCCCTCGTCCCGAGCAATTGAAAACGATAATCTGAGCCTTCGGTAATTTTGGAGCCAATTTCAACACCTCTACTACCGCATGAGTTGATTCCATAGCTGCAAATATCCCTTCAGTTTTAGCCAATAATTTGTAGACTTTTATTACTTCATCATCTTTTGCATATGTGTATTTTACTCGTCCAATGTCTCGCAAAAAGGCATGTTGAGGTCCTACCCCTGAGTAGTCCAGACCAGCAGAAATACTGTGAGTATTTTTTATCTGTCCTTCTTGGTCCTGCAAAAAGTACGATTTCATACCTTCAGAAACACCTGGTTCCCCACTTTGCATTCGGGCGGCATGATCACATTTCTCATTAGATTCTGTAATACCTTTCCCCCCTGCTTCGACAGCTACCATTTTTACATTTTCATCATCAAGAAATTCATAATACAGCCCCATGGCATTACTCCCTCCTCCTACACATGCTACCAGATAATCAGGTCCACATTTATTTTCTTTTTTTAGTTGGCGTCGTACTTCTTTGCCTACTATGGATTGAAAGAATGTATTCATTACTGGATAAGGATGCGGTCCACAGACAGTTCCCAATAGATAGTGAGTATTCAGAGGATGGGCTAATAAATCTTTGAGGGCAGTATTTATCGCATCTCTCAGCACTTGTCCCCCCTCCATTACTGGGATAACAGTAGCTCCGAGTTGTTCCATCCAAAACACATTTGGACGTTGTCGGTCGTAGTCTTTTTTCCCCATATAAACAATGCATTCTAACCCTAGCTTTGCACAAATTGTAGCTGTCGCTAATCCATGTTGTCCGGCACCAGTTTCAGCGATGATACGAGTTTTACCCATTCTTTTAGCTAATAATCCCTGTCCTAGGCAATGGTTTATCTTGTGTGCTCCCGTATGATTTAATCCTTCGTTTTTCATGTATATTTTTGCTCCACCCAGATGTTTCGTCAAATTCTTACAAAAATATAGAGGGGTTGGTCGACCTGAATAATTTTCGTACAGATCTTTAAGTTCTGCCAAAAAAGACTTATCTTTGTAATGAGAAACAAATGCATCGCACAGTTCGTCCATGATTGGTACTAGCATTTCTGGTACGTAGCGTCCACCATATGGACCGAAGTGACCGTTTTTGAGGTTGAATAATTGTTTTTTTAGAGATCGAGACATTGTGCTTTTTATAATATTAACTTTAGCCACAAGCTACTCTGAAGTTTCGGAAAATCAAGATCCATCAAAAATTAAGATCACTTTTCCTTGCAATTAAAGTGTTTATGTATTACGTTAACTGAAAATCAGATTTATTCATGAAAACAATCCCCCAAGCCTTTACTTTTGACGATGTGCTTCTGCAACCACAGTATTCTGAAATACTGCCAAAAGAAGTTTTACTAAAAACTCGATTTACACGAAATATTGAATTAAATATTCCATTAGTATCTGCTGCAATGGATACTGTAACCGAAGAAAACATGGCTATCACCATGGCATTGCATGGAGGAATCGGTGTGATTCACAAAAACTGCAGTCCTGATAGGCAAGCAGATATGGTAAAGAAAGTGAAGAGATTTGAAAATGGTTTTATTCGTGAACCGATTGTCCTTAGCCCAAAGCACAAGATATCTGATGTCATTGCTATTCGAGAAGAGTATAGGTTTAAATCAGTTCCAATTACAGAAGACGGGACTCAAAAGTCAAAAGTAGTAGGTTTGATCACTCGAAATGATTATCTTTCAAAACATGCAGATCTCCAAATTTCAGAGAGAATGAGAGAAGTTAAGGATTTGTTGGTTGCTTATGATCCGCTGACTCTAGATGAAGCTTATAATATTTTAGAAGAATCTAAACATTCCAAACTTTTACTTTTACATAAAGACGGAACACTCTCTGCATTATTGACTAGACGAGACATTGAGAAAAATGAAAAATATCCAAACTCAACAAAAGATGCACTCAAAAGATTATTGGTTGCAGCTGCAGTGGGTCCAGCAGCAAATATGGAAGAACGAGTTAAAAAATTAATTGAAGCCAGCGTAGATGTTTTCGTGGTTGATACCGCACATGGACACTCCAAAGGAGTGATCGATACAGTAAAATATATTAAAAAAAATTATCCCAAAAAAAATGTGATAGGAGGAAATATTGCCACAGCGAAAGCTGCTAAAGCTTTAGTTGAAGCCGGGGCAGATGGAATAAAGGTGGGGATTGGACCAGGTTCGATTTGCACCACGCGGATTATTGCTGGGGTAGGAGTACCACAATTAACTGCAGTAATGAACGTAGCAGAAGAAGCTAAAAAACATAATGTTCCAGTGATTGCAGATGGAGGAATCAAATATTCTGGAGATGTAGCTAAAGCCCTGGCAGGAGGAGCCAGTACAGTGATGATAGGGTCGTTATTAGCAGGAACGACAGAGGCTCCAGGCGAACTCATTTATTCTGAAGGAAAAACATATAAGTATTACCGAGGTATGGGATCTATGGCTGCCATGACAAAAGGAGGCAAAGAACGGTATGCCCAGGCTAATGTGGCAGATGACAAACTAGTTCCCGAAGGGATTGAGGGAAAAGTGCTACTAAAAGGATCTGCCATGACGGAGATTTTTCAGCTCTGTGGAGGAGTGAGAAGTGCGATGGGATATTCTGGATCAGAAGATATTTCAATGTTTCAGAAAAAAACTGAATTTGTTCAGATCACAAATGCTGGATTGAAGGAGTCACATCCTCATGATATCTCAATTTTGAAGGAAGCCCCAAATTATCGGAGGTGAGTCTATGTAAGGGATCTAGAAAAAAATAACCTCCCCATTTTGATGTCTTTTTGTTCGTGTTCTTCCT
>CAZQFO010000031.1:0-14866 GCA_964592695.1 uncultured Candidatus Peribacteria bacterium | reverse complement strand
GCAGTAGCCTCTTAAGCTATTGGTCCTGGGTTCGAGCCCCAGTCAACCCACCATCCTACGCTTTAGCGTAGGATGCCCTCCAAAGCCTTGGCGTAGGGGGGCTCACGAGGATTGCATTCTTCAAAATAGTATCCCTAAAGCTTCGGATGGCAGGCCATAATTTTCTATCATGTATTACGTTTACATTTTAAGAAGCACTAAAAAAATTGATGAAGTTTATGTAGGCTTTTCAGAAGATTTGAAATCCAGGCTCAAAGCTCATAATGCTGGCAATTAATCTCACACAAAGAAGCATCGACCTTGGAAACTTGAAAGTTACATAGCTTTTTCTAATGAACAAAAAACGAGAGATTTTGAAAAATATCTAAAATCAGGTTCTGGAACAGCTTTTCGAAATAAACGATTGATTTAAATTAGGGAGCAGACTTAGGAAAATTTCATACTGAAAGGGAAAGAAAATGCAGTAGTACAAATTAAGACTGAAGACCAACTGAGACAAAATAAAAATACTCAAGAAATCATGTTAAAAAGTGGGGAAGATAATCTTTTCGAATCCGCAATTAATATACTGGAAGATTTAGAGGAAAGAGTTATTTTTGTTAAAAATATGGAAGTATTCAATGACAAAATAATTGATATTTGTTTAGAAAAACAAAAAATTATCTTATCTGGAGATATAGATAAATGTAATTCAAAAAAACGAATCTTGGATAAGAATTTCAAAACAACAATATTATTTTCAAAGTCAGAGGTAAAAATGTCAGTATCCCCACCAAAAATGGAGAAATATACAGGATATTGGGTAATTCCCTCAGTAATATTGATTTTTAAATCTAAATCTGGTATAATACCCAGATGACATCTACCCAAAAGACCAGTGAACAAATAAACCGTGACTTCGAAGAACGTGATACAATTCGTCGTTCAAGAGAATTAGGAATTCCATACATCGATATTGAAAAAATATTAATCAATAATGTCGATATACTAAAATTAATACCTGAAGATCAAGCAAAATCAACCATGACGATGCCTTTTTCTCTGAGTGGAAAAAACATAAAACTTGCGACATTTAATCCCAATATTAAAACCACCAAAAAACTGGTTGAATTATTATCTCATCAGGGATTTAAATCCACGATTTACCTGTGTTCTAAATCAGGATTCAATGAAACCGTAAAAACATACTCTTCCAAACTACTCTTCAAAAAAACGATTAAAACAAAGAAAAAATTTAAAGAAGACAGCGTAAAAACACTAGAAAACCGAAACAAAGAATTTGTTAAATTAGAAAAAAAAATTTCTACAATCCTTCCCAAAAAAGCCCTCAATGAAATTGAAATCCTGGCAGTAAAATCCCGAGCATCAGATATTCACCTGCAACCTTTTGAATCAGGAGTAGAACTTCGATTTCGTATCGATGGGATATTGCACCCCGTACTCACAATAGACAAAAAAACAGGAACACATATCATTCGTCAAGTAAAATACGAAAGCAAAATGATTTCAAATGTTTCAGATGTTCCTCAGGATGGAAGATTAGAATTTATTGCAAACGATCGAAAAGTAGACGTGAGGATATCAACCCTTCCTACTGAATACGACGAATCTGTAGTAATGCGACTTTTGGACTCAGAAAAAGGCATTCGTAATTTTAAAGAACTTGGTTTTTCAGATTTCGCAAACAAAAAAATTGGAGAATCTCTCAAAGCTCAAAATGGAATGATTCTTATTTCAGGTCCCACAGGAAGCGGAAAAACAACACTGCTCTATTCAATTTTAAATGAACTTAATACCGCAGAAAAAAAACTTATTACGCTGGAAGATCCAGTAGAATATCATCTAAAAGGAATCTCTCAATCTCCTGTAAATGAACAAAAAGACTACACATTTGAAACAGGACTCAAATCTATACTTCGTCATGATCCAGATATTATTTTGATCGGAGAGATCAGAGAGTACTCTACCGCAAAACTATCATCAGAAGCAGCCCTCACAGGACACATAGTACTGAGTACTTTACACACAAATTCAGCTGTAGGATCAGTTTCTCGCCTCAGAAATCTCGGATTAGAAAATTTTAGTATTTCATCATCTCTAAATTCAGTTTTTGCGGTTAGATTGATCAGAAAAGTTTGTAATTGTGCAAAAAAGAAACACATAACAGAAGACCCTCAATTATTAGCAATTATTGCTCGAATAAAAAAAATAATACCAAAAATAAAGATTCCAAACACTATTCCAGAAAAAATAGGATGTGATGCTTGTTTTCATACCGGTTATGCAGGTCGCATGGCAATATGTGAATCATTTAAGATCACAAAAGAAATCCAAAAACTAATCCTAAATAACAAACCTGATTTGGATATTCTGAAACACCTACATGATAAAACAGATTTTTTAAGCCTTTTTGAAGATGGGATGCTAAAAGTACTAACCGGAGAAACTACACTAGAAGAGCTTTATCGGGTAGCAGGTCAATAAAACCCTAAGGGATAAAAATTAAATAGGCTAATCAAGTTCGCTCAAGATTTATGTTAGATTTGGAAGATGTTTTGCGTGAAAAATGGGAGGCGTGGCCAATCCCACTCCGAGTATTTTTTGCGTGAAAATCTTTCAAAGATGACATGAAGATTGAGATGAAATTGGCTAGTTTATTTGATTTTTATTCCTAAGGAGAATGCTCCGGCCGCCCCTCAACCACCCCTTCACTTACATTTTTTTCCATCCCTAAAATCGTATTATACTGTTTTGCAGCCAGATTTGTAATCGTTGTTTGTGATCGTTTTTTTCCATATTCATACGCTTTCTGATAATGATTTTTTGCTTTTACTATCTCATCTAATGCCTCATAAAGCGTCCCATAATTCAAATGTGTTCTCGAATTTTCAGAATCTAACTCCATTGCATCATCAAGTATATCTTCCGCTTGTGCATACTCATTATTAGAAATCAATGCCCAAGCATGCATATTTAATGCAAATGCATCATTTGGCTTTTTAGTAACTAAATACTCTGTAAACTCCAACGCAGCTTCAGGCTTTTTTGCCATATTTATCATCGTATGCAAAGCCGTCACATACTGAGACTTCTTCGTATCTTCATCTAATAACTCACTATATAACCCCATTACCCTATCGTACTTTTTTTGTTTACTAAAAAGCTCTACCAGCTTCCACCTCACCTCATCCGAAAATTCGAACTGATGCTCTAATGCTTTTTCAAAAAATAAAGCAGCCTCCTCATCCTTTCCTGCTTCATTAAGTGCCAATGCTAAAAAATAATGTGTCTGAGGACGAATCGGATCTAACTCATATGCATGACGCAGATCTTCAAGTGCATCATCAAAGTTTTTCATTTTCAAATTTGAATACCCACGCAAAATCCAAGCATCAATATAACTTACTTCTTCCTTTATAGCAGTATCAGCAAATTCTCGAGCCAATCTCGCTTCTGAATTCTCGACTAAAACTTTAGCAATTAAAACAAAAAGATGCGGATTTTTTCCTTCTGCCAATTCATCAAATTCTTCATAAACAATAGACAACGCTGTTACCTTTTTTCCTAAATTTGGAGTGATAAAAGATTGTTTATCTTCCATGTTTTCTTTTGCCTCAACTCCCGATTTTGTTACCATAAACGACTGCGCTCTCACCGGCAAAACTTCCAACTCGTGCAACATTTCCTTTGCTACTTTATGGTTATTTTGAAGTGCCTTCAACACTGCTAAATAAAATTTTAAATTGGGTGGCATTTCGACTGATACTCCTTTTATCTGTGCCAATACTTCCGAAAATTTTTCTTCATCGATCAATTGACGAATCTTTAATTCCAATATTGCAGGACTATCTGGAAACCGAACAGTCAATTCTGAAATCAAACCTTCAAGTTTTTGAACATCCCCAGTTCGTAAATAAATCTCTCCCAACATCAAATACGGCTCAATCAAATCGGGCTTTTCCTTGATCGCTTGCAATAATTCCAAAGTCGCAACTGTATAATACTCATGTTCAATCAATTTTTGAGCCTCTCGAATCCTACCCATATATGAAATCTTTCTCCTCACCCCTTTTTTAGATTTTGCATCAGATTTATTACCTGATGAATCACTTACTATTTGTGTATACTGCTCAAAAATAACCGGCCAGTACACATAAGTCGTAGTAGCCAAGATAATACAAACGCTCGTAAATGTTAGTGTCTTGTATATATTTTTTTCCATTTCCCACATTCTATCGGCTCCACCTTAAGTTTTCAAGTAATATTTGTATAAAACTTTTCTACACAGAAATCACATAACTCATACGCTCATCCCATTTCTCCACAGGCAACTCCTCCACCACTGCAAACTCCGGCAACACCACGACTCGTGAACAAGAAACACCAACCAACACCCGATCATAAAATCCCCCACCTCGCCCCAACCGATTCAGATTTTTATCAACTGCCACAGCTGGAATAAACGCTAAATCAATTTTTGATAAATCACATTTATTGCCATCAGCCGGTTCCAAAATACCATATTTACCGAACCGAAGAGCCGAATATTTTGAAGCAAAGAAATACATTTTTGCACTACCCTGAAGGCATTGACCAATGTCGCCTTCAATAGCAATAATTTTTGGAAAATAATATGTTTTATCTGAATATTTATCACAAAGTGCCTCCACAAATGGAATCTCATTATCAATTGGGGCATAAATCAACACATGCCTCGCAAATTGAAACTCCGACATTTGTTCAATTTTTTCAACAGCTAAACTTGCCCATTCTTGCTCTTGAGCATCTTCAACTTGATCCCACTGTGCATAAATAGATCGACGCAAAAAAAACTTCTCAGCCCTCACAATATCTTTTTCTACCTGAGTAAATAAAGCATCCGCATTTTGAAACGTCCGAACATCCCGTTCATATTTCAAAACCTCAACCTCCAAAACCTCACCATAAATATCTTCAGAAAAATCCAGAATATGAACCTCAGCCGTACAATCTCCACCAAAAGTTTTTCGATCGCCATAATGCAAAAGTCCATTCAAACACTGATCATACCATCTGATTCCAACAAAATAAACTCCTTGTTTCAGATCAAGAGAATCAGACTCTACAATCTCCAAATTTGCCGTTGCAATTCCAAATTTAGCCCCCACCGAAACCCCATTTATCACTTTTCCTTCAAATTTCATCGCACAAAAGTATATTTGTTTAATTGAATTTTAAAAGTTTGTTTTTTTGATCAATTACTTGACATAATTACGCAAATAATTCCTTGAGCATCTTTACATAGGTCATCATATCAACTATCATCCCTCATAACTACCGATGTTTGTTACCCCACGATTGAAATCATGGGTTAACAAATAAGAATTACACAAATAAGGAGATTGACATGGTGGTAGAATCAATTCATCTTTACGTGGATAAAATTACTTGTTGAGCAATTGTCCGTCCTCCAAAATCCAACAATTCAAAGAAGCACATAAATAAAAAATCAACTTTATTCATTGATTAGCCAATAAAAATGATTACAAAGAAACAAAAATCAAACGATAAATTGACTAAGGGCTTGGGAAAAAATAAGTTTTCAAGTTCGCATAGATTTGCATCAGATAGATTTATAAAAAATCGAAAGATATCGGGATATGTTGAGACTTTTTTAGAAATTTAGATGATGTGAAGCTATGATGAAATTGGAAAGGTTATTTTTTCCCAAGCCCTAAATAACAATTGATAAATCGAGTACAAACTAGCCACTTAAGATAACTTCATGTTCCAATCAACTCACCACAGGTAACCCCACATGACCTCAATACACATCCAAAACCTCATCGAAATTTTTTCCTATTCAGGACTTACTTTTTTGATAGCCATCATTATTTTCCCAAAATTCATTACCTTTGTCCAGAACTACAAACTAACACAAAAAATTAGAGAAGACGGACTGACCGGAGGCGTCGCAAAACTATTTAAACAGCTTCATGCACACAAATCCGGAACTCCGACCATGGGAGGAGTCGTAATAGTAGGATCCATATTACTTACTATTTTAATTTCCCGATTCTTAGCCTACCTCGATATCACCGACCATTCGATCTTAAACCGAGGCGAAACCTATCTCCCAATATTTACATTAGCAGCAGTCGCAGGTCTGGGGGTTATCGACGATTTTCTTAATATCTATGAAAAATCAAAACAAAAAGGACTCTCTGCCAAAGTAAAATTGTGGTCATTATTATTATTCGCTTTTGTGGGAGCCATGTGGTTTTCACTAAAATTAGAATGGTCAATTATTCATGTCCCAGCAGTCGGAGACTTCGATATTGGACTCTGGTATTTCCCTCTTTTTGTTTTTGTCCTAGTCGGCACAGCAAACTCAGTAAATTTAACCGATGGATTGGATGGACTTGCTGGCGGCTTACTTTCAATCGCTTATGCCGTTTTCGCAGTTATCTCTTACTTCTATGGAATGCCAGTTTTATCAGCTTTTTGTATGATAATTGTAGGAGCACTGTTATCATTTTTGTGGTTTAATATTCCTCCAGCAAAAATATACATGGGCGACACCGGAAGCTTAGCTCTTGGCGCCACACTTGGAGTTATTGCAATGTTAACAAACGCAGTTTTTGTACTAATGATTGTCGGAGCAGTTTTTATCTTAGAAACGATTTCCGTAATCCTCCAATTATTTTGGAAAAAACACTTCAAACGAAAACTATTTCTCATCGCACCAATCCACCACCACTTCGAAGCAAAAGGATGGTCAGAAACCCAAATCGTAATGAGGTTCTGGATACTAGGAACCGGACTTGGAATACTCGGACTATTAGTCGGATTATTAGGAATGGGAGACGGAGGAATTCTTTAAAAAAAGTGGAAAAAATATTTTGACATAAGAATTTTCAAACACTAGATTCAAAGCATGACAAATTCAAATAATAAAAAAAATCAGAAAAAAGTTAGCAAATCCGACGAACGATTACAAATGATTGAAAATGCAATTAAATACATTGAAACAGTAATTCAAAAGCAAGATAACACAAACAAAACACATAAGAAATCATTGGAACGTCTCGAAGAAGCTAATAATGAACGAATATCCCATAATAGAAAAGTGGATGACTTCATTATGTCTATGGTTCAATACGTAGAAAAACAAGACGGCGTTAATAGAGATCAAGATGAATTTAATCAAAAACTATGGATCGCAATAGAAAATGAACTCCATGAAAAACTCGGCTTTTTTTCCGATGATACCAAGATGTACACTGATCGAAAAGTCTTGAACCATGAAGAAAAATTTCTTCATACACTTGTTTCTGCATAAAATCATAAAAAGCAACAGGTTTTAGAAACCTAGGATTTGCAAAACAGACACAGATATTATTTTTAATATATAAAATTATATTCAAACTTGATTTTTTTAAAGACACATAAATCATTAACACTTTAATAATATTATTTATGAAACAAGAAATCGATGGTGCCAATCTCTGGAATAAATATGATGCACTACTAGCACCATACGCCCAAACCAATAAAAACTCTCTGGGAAGACAATATCAGGAAAAAGAGGATCCAGACAGACTCCCATTTCAACATGATTGCGGAAGAATTGAACACTCAAAATTTTACCACAGACTAGAAGGAAAAATGCAAGTCCTACCAGCTGATTATGACGATCACAGTCAATCCAGAGGGCCTCATTCTCATTCGTATGCGCCTCGAACAGTCCGAGACATCGCTCGTGTATTAGGATTTAATGAAGACCTCTGCGAATTTGGTTCAAAAGCCCATGACATTGGACACCCTCCATTTGGACATGCAGGAGAAGACGCATTAAACGAATGTATGAAAAACGTAGGACTTGAACTGCATCCAGAACTCAAATCCTTAAATAAAGCAGAACAAAAATTAGCTCTAAAAAAATTAGGATTTTATTTTAACCACAACGATCATGGATTAAGAGTTGTAGAAATACTTGCAACTGAATACAAAGAAGAATTCGGGTTTTACGGATTAAATCTCCACTGGGAAAGTCAAATAATTTTTAAAAAACATGAAAAAACAATCATTCTCCCGGATGGACAAACCATATATTACTCCCATGGAGAAGGGCAACTCGTAGATGTAGGAGATAAGATCGCTTACCTATCAGTTGATACAAATGATGCATTGAGTGAAAATTTTTTCACGATAAAAGATATGCAAGATATTCCTTTGTGTTGGGAAGCCATGAGGTTGCTAAAGAAAAATGAAAGAAATAATCCCGAAGCTCTAGTAAATCGAATGTTTGGACTCATGATAAACTGGTTAATCGCAGACACAAGAGCCAATCTAAATGATCTAAAAGAACAAACTCTAGAAGCCATCCAAAACAAAAAAGATCCGGTTGTAGCATTTGCAGATAATACCGCACAAAAAGTCAGAGAACTCAAACAATTTTTATTTACAAATTACTACAATTCAGATCGAATATTAGAATTCACAGAAACAGGAAAACAAAAAATCACGGATTTGTTTAAATACTTAATGGAAACAGAAGAATCAAAACTCCCAAAAAACCTACAAGATCATATTCAAAATTTCCCAAAAGATCCTCGTTATCGTCAAGTATGTGATTATATTGCCGGAATGACAGATCGTTATACAACAAAAATGTGGAAAGAACATTGCCAGTAAACTGATATTATATAAATTTATCTTTCCTCAATATTATTTTCCCATTTTCCCTCCATAAACCAATAGCAATTATTCTGATCAAAGAACACACGCAAGAATCTATCCCATCCCCATTAATAAGCCATTAAAACAACATTAAAAATCTCAAATAAAAAATAGTTGACAGCAAAATATCGAAGAGTATAACATGGCGGCTATTTTCTATTTCGGATAAAATTATTGTTCAACAAATTGCAGTTGTGTTTGGTGTTTTTTGTCTCGGATTTTTCGAAGTCATAAAACGAGCACAACTTCTCCTTGTTGAGAATTGGATTTCTTCTTTTCATGAGGGACTCATGCCTGATTGGATTTTCAAGCTGTATTGTGGAGGTCTGGTGTCATTTATTTCCATAATGGGGATAAGTATTCTTATTCACATAAAGGAAATCCTGACACGCTTTGGATAACGAGGAAAAGAATAAATCATGATCACACCATGGCGTTATGCACTTTGGCATTTGAGCAACAAACAAATTCCCATTATTAGTTCTTTCGCAAAGTATTGGGATACTGAATTGTTTCTCAGAGGACTATGCCGAAGCATAAAAAAAAGAAACCAAATCTAAAACATCCGAAAGGAGAAAAGCTGTGGGGCACGATTTATTCGTGCCCCACTCTGATCCTGTCTCAATTATTTGAGACCTATTCTTTTTACCCGATAGCATGGATCTGTGTCAAAAGATTTTTACATTCTCCTAAAAAATACAGCAAAGAACTGCTGGACTAATATCATCTCAATAAGCAATTATGAAAACGGATTCATTCCTTTCATTTTTTAATTCTTAATTTTTCATTTTTAATTCCGCATAGCGGTCATGTTCATTTCTTAATCATTATTAATTTTTCATTCTTAATTTTTAATTCCCCCTACCTCCCCAAAGCCTTATTCACCGCCGCATCCAACTGCCGATCAATCTTATGTTTTTTTTCTTCCTGTGTAGCATCAGAGATTTCAATATCCGGAATAACGCCATCCTCATGAATCCATCGACCATTTGGCGTTAACCATTTTGCTATAGTTAGCTTTAGAGAACCTCCATTTGAAAAATTGGAAATCTCCTGCACCGTTCCCTTCCCTACCGATGGCTGCCCCACAATCTTCCCAATTTCATAATCCTGAATCATCCCCGCTAATATCTCTGAAGCACTAGCTGACCCTTTATTTTGTAACACAACCACCCTTCCTTTCATATGTACCAATTCTCCATCACGAGAAGCCCTATATTCTTGTTTTCCCGATTTATATTCCACAGAAAATATCAAATCATTTTTTTTGATAAAAAATTCTCCCATACTTACCGCCGTATTCAAAAAACCTCCTGGATTATTTCTCAAATCAATTACTAACCCATTTGGTCGCTTTGGTATCACTTTTTTATTTAAAATATCTGCAAAATCCTTATGCGTATCACGATTAAACTGATGAATTCCAATAACCGGAATAGATTTTTTCCATTCGAGAGTAATAGATGGAACCGTTATTTTTCCTCGAATAACATCTATACTACGTTCTCTACCATCACGCAAAATTGTCAAAATCACCTTTGCTCCTTCCGGCCCTCGAATCAAATCGATCGAATCACGAATAGGCATACCTTCTAAAGATTTCCCATCTACTTCAATCACGACATCCCCTGCCAATATCCCTGATTTCTCCGCCGGAGACCCCTTTATGGGCGACGTAATAGTCAATCGTTTTTCTATCATTTCTACATACGCTCCAATCCCTTCAAATTTCCCATTCAACCCCTCCTTAAAATCTTCAACTTTTGACGGTTCAATATATGAAGAATACTTATCTCCTAATTCATCTACCATAGCCCCAATTGCAGCTTCGACCATGGCTCGTTTCTTTTTTGCTGACAACTCTTCCTGAAATTTATACCTAGAATTAATAGCCTGAAAAACGGCTTCCAAAACCGCACCATTTGGCAATTTCGACTTAGAAATCAGCATTTCACCCTCACCATCTAATATTTCAAAACGAAGCTCCTTTTGAGTAGCTCTACGTCTGGTGGTAGACCTTCTTTTCGTAGGACGATCAAACGATTTTGGAGCAATAGTACGTTCTTTTCTCCTAATAGTAGGAGACGTATCTAATTTTGATTTTTTTTCTCCATGATCATTATATCGATACAACCAAGTGATAAAATCACGTCTGGACAATGTATCAAAAGGTCTCAAAGGATGAATATCCTCTCTTTCTAAAATTTTGGAAGCAAACGCAGCTTCCACTTCAGTCAAATATCGAGCACGAGCAGAAACCCCAGATACTCGTCGCATAAACGAAGCGGAATTAGTCCTGGGTGGCAATATCCCTTTCGTTTTGACAATAAGCTTTATAGCTTCCAAACGTTTAATTGGTTTCTGATCATTAAATGGTTTATTTTCATCTATAAACCTACGACGAATTGCTTCTCGCAAAAAAGGCGCGATTTTATCTGTTTCTCGAACATTTGGAGGTAATGGAGTATCAAATGAAGCCGAATCAGGATTAAATTCTGCATCCCGCAAAAGCACCTCCCAAAACATCCGAGCCGGCACATCCGCATCCGCACGAATAAATCCTTTATCCTTGAGGACTCCTCGCTCAACTAGATTTTGAATTGCAGGAAACAATTTAGAATTTTCTGATATATCACGAAAAGCAAATACTTGCGGAGTCAAAATTACTAACCCCAAGAAACCGGCAAAAAATCTCTTTATCATTTATTTTTCGAATAAAAAAAGTAGTCTTTAGACACTATAAAAAATTACTGCTTGGTCAATAAAAAATTGGGTATGTTCTCACTCATCACATCGTCATCTTGACGAAAATCAAATAAAACGAAGTTTATTTTCATACAGAGGAAAGATCTGTATGGAAGGAAAACCTATTTCCAAGTAAGATCTTATGAAAGTAAATTTACTACTTACGCTTGAATCAAACTAAGGGTTTGGAAGAAAATAAAGATTCAAAAATTTGATAGGATTTTTGTTCGTCAGCAAGGAAGTAAAACCGAGTCATATCGGGAATATGGCGAGGGTTTACTGACGACCTGTCCGCCGAAGCTTATTTCATACTGGACGTATAGCGAAGGAGGAAGAAGACGGACAAAAAGACATCAAATTTGAATGGTTATTTTCTTCCAAGCCCTAAAGAAGATTAACCACTCAACTAGATCTTTCGTCTGTAACTCTTTTTTACTAACATGAAGGAGCTCCTCAAAATGACGATTCGTGAGAACTTAAAAAATTGAACTCATTGCAAAAGGAAGAAGTTTCTTAACACAAAGTAAAACTGGAGTTTTTTCAAGATTGTACCAAAAGAAACATCTCCCATCTGCTTTCGTTGTAATTTTACACAGTCGTAACCAGTTGATATCAATATTGCAAACTTGCCAATCCTCTAATTTGTTAACCCCCAAGATATCTTGGGGGTTAACAAACAATGTTAGTTATGGGAGATGAAAGTAGATTTGGTTGAGCCTGTGTAAACTTACCCTTCGTTTGGTTGAAATATTTTCTATGTTAATTCTACACTTGTAATTCCAACTTTCCTTCTTATTATGTCGCAAAACTATGGCGGACAGGAGGATAGTATTCCGCATATTTCATTTCATCATGAACATTCGTAATTTTTGTATTATCGCCCACATCGACCACGGCAAATCAACACTTGCTGACCGATTCCTCGAAATAACCGGTACCATCGACAAACGAGAAATGAAAGAACAACTTCTCGACACCATGGAACTTGAACGAGAACGAGGCATCACCATCAAACTCCAACCCGTGCGAATGAACTGGAAAGATACCCAACTCAATCTGATAGACACCCCAGGCCACGTAGACTTCTCATACGAAGTATCCCGCAGCTTAGCAGCCTGCGAAGGAGCGATTCTCGTCGTAGACGCCACTCAAGGCATTGAAGCTCAAACCCTAGCAAATGTATATCTAGCACTAGAGTACGGATTAGAAATAATCACCGTATTAAATAAAATAGACCTCCCAGCCGCAGAACCTGAACGCCGAGCAGAAGAAATTGAAAAACTACTCGGATTTGCAGCAGAAGACATTCTTACCGTTTCGGCAAAAGAAGGCACTAATGTACCAGAATTATTGGACAATATCATAGAAAAAATACCATCCCCAGATAAAAACCAAATATTTGATATGAACCAAGAAGTATTTGAAAACAACGACACAAAAGCTCTTATTTTTGATTCAACATTTGATCTTTATCGAGGAGTAGTAAGTAGCGTAAGAGTCTTTAGTGGGAGCATCCAAAAAGGAGACAAATTACAACTCGTGAGAACCAGAAGAAATATCGAAGCCCTAGAAGTCGGATTTCTCGCTCCCAAGTATATCCCCACGCACGAAATCAAAACCGGTGAAGTCGGCTATATCGTCACAGGATTAAAAAATGTAGTAGACGCACGAGTCGGAGAAACTATCTGGAAAGGAAAATCAGAATCCCCTCTACCCCTTCCCGGATATAGCGAAGTCACCCCTTTTGTATTCGCTGGAATCTACCCCATCAACGGAGACGATTTTCCAATACTCAGAAAAGCTCTAGAAAAACTTTCACTAAACGATGCCGCACTCAAATACGAACCTGAACATTCAGGAGCACTCGGTCACGGATTTCGAACAGGGTTTTTGGGATTACTACATCTAGACATTATACAAGAAAGACTAGAACGCGAATTTGACCTAGATATTCTCGTCACTGCGCCCTCAGTATCCTATGAAATAATACTCAACGATAAAACCGAACAAATCATATCCAACCCAGGAGACCTCCCAGATGCCGGATGTTACCAAGAAATCAAAGAACCCTGGATGAAAATCAATATCCTCTGCCCATCGGACCAAATCGGAGCCATCATGCAATTATGTACCGACCGAAGAGGAATCTCAAAAAACATTCAATACACTTCTGAAACCAGAGCAGAACTACACTTCGAAATACCACTCGCCTCCATCATCACAGACTTCTACGACGACCTCAAATCTATCTCATCAGGATACGCTTCTATGAGCTACGAACCAATCGGAATAAAAGCAGGAAACCTGGTCCGCCTCGACATGCTAGTAGCCGGAGACAAAGTCGATGCCCTATCACAAATCGTACACAAAGATCAAGCCTACAACATCGGCGCCAAATGGTGCGAAAAACTAAAAGGCATCATCCCAAAAGCACAATTTGCCATCGCGATTCAAGCCGCAATCGGAGGAAATATCATCGCCCGAGAAACCATCTCCGCACTAAGAAAAGACGTAACCGCAAAACTATACGGCGGAGACGTAACCAGAAAACGAAAATTACTAGAAAAACAAAAAAAAGGAAAAAAACGCCTAAAAGCATTCGGAAAAGTCGATATCCCTCAAGATGCATTTTTTGCAATGATGAAGAAATAATATTATCCTCTCCCTTAGAAAAAGGGAAACACGAACAAATGTTGTTATCTTCGAAAAAGAATTGCATAACAATCCTGCCTAATCCTTTTTGCCTTGAACCATGATTTTCAGGATTTAAAGATTACCTTGATTTGTATATTGAATCACATTTTTTTACTTACCAAACACAAGATAGTCCCAACAATAACACCAAAAACATACGGACCATAAAATAATCTTGGTTAATCCTTTAATCATGTGAATCAAGGTTCAAACAAAAAGACATTAAAAAAACCCTGCACTATACAGAGTTTTTTTAAATTTTGATAAATTCCAAATTTAGTTCAACGACACCCAATTATACTGAAATTCATTTTGTAACAAACACACCTGAACCACATCATCAATACCCATAGTTACAACCTTAAATGCCCCTCTATGAGCATCATCACAAGTTGCATTGTTTATAGCAACCGGATCTATCATAAAATCATAAGAACTATCACTACTGGCAATATGTAATTTTCCTACAGGACTCGTCGTCCCTATCCCGACATTACCACCTGTGTTGAATACCACATCTGGATCTGTATTTATGTTACCAATTGTGATTAATTCTGAATCATTAGTTGTATTAATTTTAATATAATCATTTGACCCTTGTTGCACCAAGAAGTTTGCCGATTCATTGTCAAGCAGATTTACTTCCAATGCGGTAGGGGGTACAATACATTTTGTGCATAGAAGAAGAGAAGCGATGTATAAGACA
>CAZQFO010000030.1:0-15208 GCA_964592695.1 uncultured Candidatus Peribacteria bacterium | reverse complement strand
TTCGGAATATTGCCGATTTTCCCGAGGTCTTGCTCGCTATGCTCGCTTCGACCTCGTGAATCGGCAATAAATCAATCCTATAGTTTATTTTGCTTTTAGCGTGAGACAACCGTGGGGCGTAATCACCACTGTGGACCATCCCCGCCGTTATTGATCCCTATGGATGGAAATAACAGCTCCAAGATTTATGCCCAATGATGACACCTACGGCTTCGCTTCGACAAAACCCCACCGCATGAAGTTTCCAATCCGTAATACAACAATCCGGCAGTGCTTGCTGTCGGCTTTTTTCTCATACCCCAGATCCTCTCGTTACCAAGGTCTTCCTTGGTAATGTAAAAAAAATCAAGAAAAACCGAAAAACTCATTTCAAATTTTCTTACTATGTTCATACAAAAACTCCGGACAAATATCAATATCATCATCCCATTCTACCGTACCATAATTAATCCGAGCGGCTTCAAATTTATCTTTCCTTTTTAAATTTTTATAAATTCCCGTATCTAAATAAGGAGAAAAATCTATCATACGCTCTTCTCCCTGATCAAAAACCAGACGTAATTTGTAATCCGATAATGGAGTAACTTTTTCTACTTTATGCATGAAAATGCGGTGGATTATGTTCTTTTGGAGCACAGTACATCCGAATCACGATTCCGAAAAACATAGATATGGTTGGCATTTTTTTTATTATTCAGTTTTAGATTTAAAATGCAAATTTGACGCATTTTAAAAAATATTGACAAGTTGTGTATTTTCATATATAAACAATACAGCTCTTTTACATATCAACTCTAATGAAGAGATATTTGTCCGCTCTGTGACCTAGTGATTCAATTATATTGAACTCATTAGTTCCAAAATGAAGTGTTTCATATCTATGAAATTGCGGACAGGTTTCCTCTTCATTATCTGGGAATAGTAGATAACTTCGTGTATTTGTGAACATGTTCATTGTTTGTAGTTGTGCGAAGTTATCACTCAATCCTTTTCGGGAGAATTATTATGAATAATCACGTTCAGAACATAATTAGTATGTTTATAGGTGCCATTACTGCTACCTTTGTTGGCTATCATATGCCACCCAAAGATTCTAATGCTGTATCCTCAAACACAGAAATAAGGTTCTGCACATCACAAACCCATTTTACTCTCCGTAACAACATCGAAAACATTTATGTCCGCAAAACCGATGGGAACAATATCGAGGTAAAAAAAAGTGAGAATCAACCATTCCATCAGGGAGACACTATCTGGAAAAACAGAAATGAAGGATACAAGATGTATTGGGCCCAATTCGGGGCATCAGACCTCTGGTGTTTTCGGCTGATCCCTGAATCTCCAGAAAATGAAACCGACTTCATCGATCCGTGGTAAATTACCACCACAAGCCGGCAGCACTCGCTGTCGGCTTTTTTCACATGTCCTAGATTTTCTCTTCCTCCGTCGTCCACTTATCCATACTCAAAAAAGGACTATGGAGGACAGGCCTGCCTGGTAATGCAATTGCTTTGGAAGCTCTATCTTCCACTCCCCCTACATAAATAGAAGCTGGAGCTTCTCGGACAAGTGTGGTTCCCAAGCAAGAACTTGGGAACAAGAGAAGAACTAATGTGGGTGTTTCAGATTTAAAATGTAAATTTGACACCCACAAAAAAGATTGACAAATTAATTGTTTTGACATATAAGAATTTCAGTTCTTTTACACACCAATTCTAATGAAGAGATATTTGTCCGCGCTGTGAGCTGGTGATTCAATTATATTGAACTCATCCGTTCCAAAATGAAGTGTTCCGATCAATCGGAATTGCGGACAGGTTTCCTCTTCATTATCCGGGAATATACGATAACTTTGTGCATTTGTGAACATACTGATTGTTTTTAGTTGTGCGAAGTTATCCATTATCTAAATTGGGAGAAAAACATGATCAATAATTTTATCAGTGACCTTAAATTTGCTATTGGTATCATCGTGTTCTCTGGTTTTGCAGGCTTGATAGCTGGCTTGTTCAGCTGAATTCAATTTAACCCAAGCAGGAGAAACATCATGAAAAACATCGGTCAGATCTTCTTCCTCTTTTTTGGCATCGTTATTGGAACGACATTCTTCTCCAGTAACACAATCATACAAGAGGCCAATGCATCCTCCGAAGGCGATAGAGGGAAACAAATCTTCTTCTATGAAAACACTGTCACTTTCCCCAATGGCAGTCCTGGCTGGATAGAGGGATCTGTTGATAAAAATAATCAGTTAACGTTTCAATACATTCACATTAGTGGTGATGGAAGACAGTCTCGAAATATAAATCAGGGAAGTACTGTTCAAGTATATCATATGCCCTACAAAATGTCCTGGCATCAAAACCATCCATCCGGTCCCTGGATCATCACACTAATTCCCCCTGGAAAAATCCTGGAAACCAACTTCACCATGCGGTAATATCAAACACCACAAAAAGCAAAAAGCCGGCAGCGCTCGCTGTCGGCTTTTTTCACATGTGTATGTAGGATAGGGCGACCGCAAGGGATCGCCCCTACGTGTTTATTATGTTTGTACTCGGCGAGGTTTCGGAACCTCGCCTTCAGGATTTATGTTTGATCATTCTTTACTCTTTCATTACTCATTGTTCATTATTTCATTCCTTTCATTATTATTCATTACTCATTATTCATTAATCATTACTATTACTTCATCATTTCCCATATCTTCACGATCGCCTTCGCAATCTCCGCACGTGTGATCGGCACTGCCGGATTAAATTTATTTTTCATATAATCAGCCTCAATCAAATTATTTTTTAGAGCATAAAACACGTATTTCGCATACCATGAATTATTATCTACGTCCAAGAAAAATAAATCTTCTCTTTTTCCCAGATCCAATCCTGACGTCTCGAGAATAATCTTAAGTGCTTCTACTCGAGATACCGAGCCATCTGGTTTAAAACTTCCATTTGGGTAGCCATTAACAATTCCTGTTTGTTTGGCTTTCATAATATACGGACCAAACCAGGCATTCATATCTACGTCAGGAAAAGGATTCATTTTCAAGTATTTGGGAACCTCAAATCCAAAAGAGTTTAGTGTAATTTTCGTTAATTCCGCACGAGTCAGATTTCCTTCCGGTAAAAAATCTCCTTCGTCATCACGTCCCTGAACGACTCCTCTCAATCGCAATTGTTCAATATACCTTTCGTCCAAGTGACCAAAAATATCATCAAAAGGCGGGGCTGGTAATTCTACCATTTTTGGAATAATACGAACTACTTCCGGTTTTTCCTGAATTACCGGAGCACTTGGTTTTATATCTACTACTTTTGATTTAGGATTTTTATCAGTATCAATATCATCTACTGGAACTGTCCTTGTTTTCGTATCAAAAACTGAAAACAAACTCATATGATCCAGATTCACTAAAATAGCTGATCTATCATTATTTAATTTCCCACCATCACCGGCTAATTCATATTTAGCTGTGTCCTCGTTAAAATAGTATACTTTTAGCCTTCTTGCTTTTGAAGAATTTATACCAAATATTGGAATACTAAGGGTAACCGGCTTGCTAAATTTTAGTTTTGAATCATCTGTCGCTCCTATCTCGACCGACTTCACCCATTCATAATCATTTTTTATCACGGGAACCTGATGCTTACTCATTTCTTGAGGCACTGAAATCGCGCCTGTAAATGGGTTTCCTGTTTCATCCATGACCAACGTGTCTCGTTCTAAAATAATTTCATGTCGTTTGTAAAAATCTTTAATTTTTACTGGGCGAGTAATCCTCCCTTTTGAATTTCCTAACCATACCGGTCGCATGGATTCCACTTGACGATGAGATTGAGTACTAGGAAGGTTATAAAATTTTGATGTACTTGGTCGAAACCTATAAGAACTACTTCCTCCACCTCCTGAAAATGAGACGGATGAACTACTACTTGATGAGCTAGATGAAGAAGAACTACTAGAAGATTTTGTCATCCCTCCAAAAGTAGTCAGATGATACGTAAAAATCTTTGTCTTATTGGTATCCGTATCAGTTATAAAACATTCCCCTGGAAAAGTGGGATCCGTGGGAGCATTATATGTGCCTTCACATCCAACTGAAATCCGAGTCCAAGTCGTAGATCCTGCTGGTTTGAACCCAACATAAGAATAAACCCCATCCAAAACTACAGAAACTGGTTTATCAAAAAGAAGAATATTTGAGGAAGAACCGTATTCAATAGCATTTGAAACTGAATATCCTGATGGCGTGGTTCCTGATGTATCACCAGTCGTGGGTGGGTTTATTTTTCCATCCCAACCTGATGAGGTTAATACCGTGGTTCCATCTTCGATCGTAAGTTGAACATTTGATAAATCTTCATTTGCAATAGTGATATCTGTTCCATTAATTCCAGATTGAATCGTTAATCCTGTTTCTATATTTACATCTAACCCTCCTACGCTCTGAGAATTAGACAAGTTTTGACCTGACAGATTTCCATTTGTGTAATTACTCAGCCCAAAAGAAGTTCCTCCAAGTGTAATATTTCCTCCACTTGCGGTACTTATTCCACTCGAAACATTAAGTCCGGTATTGTTTCCAAAATTGTAATTTGTGGTTCCGTTTGGTAGGTCTATTTGACCAGCCACTCCAGAGTCTGGAGCAGCATCACTATCCGTATAATCCGTCATGTCGAGTTCAGAACTAAGGATCGATTCCCCTGCTACATTGGTCGCTGATATTTTGTAGTAATAAGAATTTCCTGCCGAAGCCGATATATCCGTGTACAAACCAGAAGATGAGGTAGCGATGACAACAAATCCACTTCCAGAAGTATTCGAACGATATACTTGATATCCAGTGGCTCCGTTTACTGTATCCCAAATCAAACTGATGGTTCCGTCTTCTAAACGTGATCCGGTAAAATTCCCTGGTGCCCCTGGCACTGATGTCACAAGTGTGTAGGCATATAAACTGACCGATGATTCTGTATTTCCTGCCGCATCCACAGCAAAGAATCTTAAGAATGTTGTTTCGCTAATTGATATAGGCGATGAATAAACGGATGAAGAAGTCGTTGGGATACTATTATCTGTGGTGTAGTAAATCACACAGTCAGTACAAGTCTCTCCTCCGTCAGTAGCAGATAATGATACTGACTGTGTAGCCGTATAAGTTCCCGTACCCAGATTTGCAGAACTTTCAGGATCTGTGGTATCTGCGGCTGTAGCCGTGGTAAATGTATATTCTATCGCAGAAGCTAGAGCATTTGAAGAATCATCTTTGACGCTCGTCGTCACACGAATCGTGTACTCCGTAGAAGCTGAAAGATCAGCATCTGGAGTAATAGTCGCTGTATAGCTGGCAGCATCATAAGCAATGCTTGAACTCACTACAGATCCACTGGCAAGGAGTTTAATATTGGTGGTATTAATGGTACTGCTTAACATAGCTTCGGAAAATACGACAACCGGTTTTACGTTTCGAGCTACATCTGTAGAATTATCTGATGGAATGATAGATGTGATTGTTGGTGCCGCAATATCGTAAGCACCTAAATTTAAATTTAACTCTGTCTCGGCTGGGGGCACGTATATGTCTCTGCTATAAGATAGTGAATAGACTCCTGATTTTTCAAAAGCTACTCGATACCATCCTTGTGGCACATTCCATCCATATTTTCCATTATCATCTGAAGTCTGAGGGTTTACTTGTCCAGATGGAGATGCATCCCAAGTAGACCATCGACACTTATCTGTGTCTAGTGTGCCGGAAGTAGTATAACAGTCAGTGATTAAGGATACTGCATCTTCGCTACTACTCCCCTCTTCTGCATTACTGATCTCTCCATCAGTGTCCGTATCGGCTCCGGTAATAGAAGTAATAGTCGTCCCTCCGGCTAATGAAGTATGTAAACTTCCGGCAATGAGCTGGTATAAGGTGACAGTGGCTCCTGAAATCCGACTATCGTCAGAGGTATCGTAAATATAACCAGAAGGATCTATCAAAACTAAAATTTCTGCCAAAGAACCATAATCACTATCTCCTGTCGTCAGATCAAACCCAACATTTCCAAATCCGGTCCATCCTTGCCCCACAGTTGTTTGATAACAATCTTCTCCTTGGTCAGCAAAAGTATAATCTGTTCCGATAAAAGTTCCTACGACAGGCTCAGTAGGAGTACCTGAAAAACAAATATCCACTGTAAATGATTCTAGTTCAAATATCTGTCCAGCAGGAAGTCCTGTTGTTGAATTGGTCGGAAGCGATCCATTTGGTCCTGTAATACTGACAGAATTTATCTTTGGGATAGTTCCTCCCACGGTAATATCTGTACTGGCACTTGCCGCTGCTCCAGCTGTGGTCACCGTAACTCGAAGGGTATAATCGCCCCCATTTTCATTCGCAATGCTAGTATCAATAGAATACCATGAACTTCCTAGTTCCATGATCGCAGACCCCAGTGTAGTCTCTGTTTCAGTTGATTGGTCTATGGCAGACAATGACACCGTCGCTCCAGGATATGCCTGTCCGTAGACGGTAAATATCTCTTCGCTATCGACAAATCGTGGCGCACTAATATCCAATCCCACAATCTCTGTATAGACATTATCAATATTGATCGGATCACTATTTAGATCTAGGGAAACAGCAAGATTGTTTTCGGTATAATCAGTTGGAATATCTATTTCTACAAATACATCAAAGAAAGAATCCATTGGATATCCATTTGCACGTATACAACTTATTTTTCCTACCACAGAAGTATCACAAGTCCCATGAGGACTCCTCGCATGAACCACTTCTGATGGGATAGAATCTGGATAATCAAAAACAATGGTATGATCATTTAACGCACTTGGTAGAGATGCTGTCACTTGTCCCGAATACCGAATCGTCGCTCCTGGATACGCGGTCACTTTATCCGATCTCAATTCTCCTCCATATCCACCCAGATTTCGATTAAAGGTTTCTAGTGTCAAAATCACGTCTTGAGGAGATGTGCCGGAAGTAATTTCCACTCGTGCTTCAAGTGGCTCAAAGTTCCCCATCCAAGAGAAAACACTAAATGTACACGTATCTTCTGGAGGTAAAAATGTCCAGACATTATTACTGTGCCCCAAATGAACATATGTCCCATTTTCACACTCAATATCAATCATAGAATCTTTTATCGTTTGTACTCCATCGTTTACAGTAATATTTACTCGCTTGTTTTGTTTGACGACAAAAATCAATTCTGATGCCAGACCTTCAACTGTATAAATACCTGCATCATCTAAGCTCCCCTGTCCGTAAACAAACCCCTTGGAACTGGTATCAAATCCTTCCATTACTTCAAATTTCCAATCCCCTTCTGAGAGCCCAGAAAGTGTAAAATACCCATTTGGATCTGACTTTGTGCCCACGAAATCTCCAAACATATCATCAGCTGATCCTGGTTCTGCATGGAAAGCCGTAAAAGCTTCAAAGGCCATACCCGCTACGGCTGAATTATCAGGATCTGTGACATCCGCTATGAGTCGTCCACTAATGGTGATACCACTAGATAAAACAACGGTTTCCGTAGTTCCCTCACTGCCAATACTGAATGTTAAATTATTCACCGTCTTACAGCCAGGCACTTCCAGCACTCCATTATACGTTCCCGTTCCAAATCCTTTTATTTCAGTCTGAATCAAAGGTGAGACCTCATCAATAAACTGTCCCCATAATGGTTGTGCATCATGACTCCATGACTCTGGCCAAAAATCATAATGAATTGGATCACCGGTCCAACAAGTAGCTGAATTATCTAGTGTTAGGTTCAGTAAGTTTCCTGTACTCAATACCACATCATGATTGGTTTCTCCTTCAATTTGAATCGGACGAAAATAATTAAATTCTTGACCGGAAGGTAGTTCTCCCCAAGCCTCAACAACATAACCACCCCACCCAAGTGACTCGTAAAATGTTTGTCCCCTTTCGTCCGTAGTCGTCATCGGCATTGCATTATTACCTCCAAACATGCTAGCATCCATAGCCATAGGAAAAACATTTACTTCTATATCTTCCAACCGGGTATCCCCTTCTCCACAAGCAGAAGTGGATCCTGTCTGATCATCATCCAAACAGACAGTAATCGTCAGGTCATCTTTCCCCGCAGTAGCTACTCCCAGGTATACATCGGCCTGATGATCTGGAGAATCTCCAATTGCAACTTCTGCATATTTAGTATGAGGGGGCATTGGTTTGTCAAATTCACTGACTTCATAATTTTGTGGATTTCGTGGTTCCGCTGCTCCTCCAGTATAAGTATATTGATTTCCTGCTACAAAACCCGTCGTACCCGGTCGTACAAAAACTAAACATGGATTTTCAAAATCTTCATTCACTGAAGGGGTTGGTATTCCGTTTATTACTACACTAGAATCCCCTGGCGAAATAAAGCCATCCATAAAAAATGCCTTTCCCATTAAAGATTCTGGATCATCCAATGCTCCTGCTCCCATATCAGGAACTGAAGTGTCACCACAAGCGACTACTACCGTAGCCCCTTCTTCTCCCACTTCAAAATCAGGACAACTATCCCCTACTGTACATTCTCCTTCAGATGACAGATTAATAGTTAACCTACCAGAACCAAAGATCATGCCTCCGCTTAATTCCTCTCCTCCTGTTGGAGAGGCCATAAAATCACCTGTTTTAAAATTTAGTTCAAAGGTGCTTTGGTCCGGTATTGGAACATTTAACCTCCAGTTCATCCCTGGAGAAAGTGGTACTTCCGGTTCTACTTGTATGCCATGATCATCACTGTAGATAATTCCATTGACTGCAAATCCTGTCCCCTCTCCATCATCAATTTCCACAAAAGTTGCAGTTGATATGGACAAATCTAATTCAGAATTACATTGTTCAATATTTACTAATACATTTGGATCTACATTTTCTGCCCCTTCAAACGGCCATTGAGCAAAAAGATCGTTTTCTCCATCACAACCTCCCCCTCCTTCGAATCCTTCCCCTCCTCCTTGGAATCCTCCACCAGGTGTCATGTCATCACCGATTTGGAAAGTTGAAGTAAAACAAAGATCCCCAGATCCATCATGACACGCATTAGTTTGTCCTGCAATAAGTGTGGTTTCATTTTTTGGGTTCCATCCACGAATTTCCACCCGATAAACGGTTTCCGGATCTAATGGTTCGTAAGTATTTGCATAAACTTCAATTGGAAACTCATCGTCATCTAGTCCTGGGATTTCTGATTTAGAAAACTCTAGATTATCAGTTACATCTGTCCAGCTATTATTCAAATCGTTGTATCGCAAAAGAGCCACATGACCGATATAGTCATCTCTTGTCTCGAGTTGATTATCATATTCTTCTTCAAAACCGATGGTTAGCTGAAACATATCCTCATTCCACATCCTAGGAACATCGGTCATCATTTGATCTGAACGATTTCCAAGATTATAAGGATCTCCATCACTCAGATCGTGGTTATTATTATTAAATGGCGGTGGAAATACATAAATCAGATCCTGATAATCATCATCCGGATATCCATAACTAAAATTTTCTACACATTCTCCAAAAGTTCCTGACGCAGGATCAATAAATCCTGGATCCCAAAAACAGTTTTCGTCACTTAAACAAGATTGTTGCTCCGGATAATTATTACATGCGTTGAATGATGGTACACAAAACTCTTGTCCCCAGTCCCACATACAAATTGATGAACCATTACAACTAGATTCATCAGTCAGTGCAAAGCAAGTCTGTTCACCTCCTGCTTCTATCTGACAAAAATCATCACACCCATCTCCATTTGTTTCATTCCCATCATCACATTGTTCTCCTGGTTCGACTTGATGATTTCCACACTCCGGGGCACTTCCCCCAGCACAACTGTCAAATTTAAAATGGCATTCTGAATCACAGGCTAAATCACCACCTGTAAATCCAAAATCAAAACAAGACTGTTCATCAATATTAGAACCATCACATTGTTCTCCATAGAAGTAATCAATGATACCATTTCCACATCCACTTCCCCCAATCAGATCACATTCCGTTTGAGAAGAAGCACAAAGTCCGTTTGAACACTGAATTGGTAAATGAGGAAGGCATTGTTCTGCATCTCCAATATCATCACACAAGAATTCGTCTGGCACACAACTATCCGCCTCCTCACACCAGAACATTCCAAGTTCACATTGATCACCTTCTCTGTCACAGGAAATTTGATCTGGAATACACTCGTCAAATTCTGCACACCAGTAAGTACCATCTGAACATTCTACCTCTCCATCATCCATTTCACATTCATCACCAATCCCATCATCATCGGTGTCGGTCTGATCACCGTTTGGATCAAATATACAGTTATCAACTAAATCACCAATCGTATCATCATCGGTATCAAATAAAGGAGGAGAAACGATCTGTCCCCATCCTTCTTGTCCTAGTAATATTGGTACTAGATTTCCTCCAAGATCTACTCCCGGATAAAAATTAGTTGTCATATCCGAAATCTGCAAAATTGTACCAGGAACTTCAAATACCCACAAAACATCAAAAAATGAGTCTGGAAGAGAGGAAGACTGAAGTACTATTCCGTTTCCAGACATATCTAATTCTACTTCTGCTTGATCACTTATTCGAGTAAATGTAAGTCGTGGCTCTACATTATACGAAGCATCAAATGTTCCTCCGTTTTCATGTTCTTTTGTAATAATCATGGTACCAGTCAAATCAGTAGCTGTCTGAGACAAATCCACGTGAACCTCCCATAACTCGTCTGGACCTTCGATATTTGTAACAGTAATTGGGTCAACACTCTGTAAACTTAGTGCTACTATCTCAATTGGAATCGTATCAGAGACTGGAAGATCTCCGGACACATCCGCTGGTTCCAATCTCTGAATAATTGTATCAGTAACTCCTGTTTCTTCTGGACTTATTGGCAGCCCCTCAAAGGATACTGTTCCTTCGAATGGCTCTGATCCCGGACCAAAAAAATCAGGGGGAACCATGTCTGAAGTAACATTTATAGAAATCTGTTCTGTGGTCTGAAAAAGAATCGCCCCTGGAAACACGATATCAGTATCCGAAGGGATCGTACAAATAGAAGAACAAGAATCTGCTCCATCCGTGTTTCCATCATCACAATCTTCCCCGATTTCGACTTGTCCGTTTCCGCACACTGGAGTCTCCAGACATTCTCCAAAATCATATTCACAAAATTGAGTACATGATATATCACTCCCTCCAATATATGCTCCTTCTGAGGCTAATTCACAAGTACTATATGCACCAAAATCAGATCCATCACACTGTTCTCCCAATTCTAATGTACCGTTTCCACAAACGGCAGATTCACAAGCATCTCCTTCCCCATCATCATCACTATCAGATTGAACGGAATTTGGTAATAGAGGACAATTGTCAATACTATCCCCTACTCCATCTGCATCTATGTCCGGCATGGCAGGAAAAAAAGATTGATTCCAAGCTATTCCTTCTAATATAACAGGATTTCGAACATCATCCTGTAGCCCAAAAAAGAAATTTGTTGATTCTCCTTCGATCTGTAAAATTTCAGGAGGAGCGATTTCAGTCCAGATATCAAAGGAAGAATCCGCTAGATAAAATGCTAATGGTTCCTGTCCATCTATCCCCATATCTAATACGTTAACTGTTTCGTCCGTAATTCGAGTAAATGTAAACCGAGGTTCAACGCTGAAATTCGCATCAAAAGTCCCTCCATTTTCATGAGTTTTGGTAATAGTCATCTGTCCATTTGGCTGATCCACAGAAGGAGAAAGATCTACTCTCACGTCCCAGAGTTCTTCCTGTCCAGCATTGGTCACGATAATCGGTTCTACACTCTGCAAACTCAACTCAATAATTTGTATAGGAACGATGTCCTCACTTGGTAAAGTATCTGCAAAATCTGCTGATTCAGTTCGTTGAATAATCATATCGGCAGTCCCGGTTTCTCCTGCACTTAGGGGTGTTCCTTTTAATACAATGGTGTCGGTAAATGTCTCAGAACCAGGTCCAAAGAAATCTGAAGGAATAGGATTTGTAGCAAAATTAAAGAAAGTTGGCTCCGTCGTCTCCAAATACATTACTCCTGCCAGAATATCTGGCTCACACACATCCCCTATTCCATTATCATCTATATCTTCCTGCTGAGGATTGGCAACGTTTGAACAGTTATCGTTTTCATCTGGAATCCCGTCTCCATCGTTATCCGGCAACGTACAATCAGCCAAACACGAATCATCACCATCACATTGCTCTGGTTCTTCAGTAATCCCATTTCCACAGGTCTGAATATCACAGATATCCCCTACCCCATCATCATCTAGATCCTCTTGACCTGGATTTGCATGATTGGGACAATTATCAGCTAATCCTAATTTCCCATCTCCATCAACGTCCTCATCTACCACTTCTCCATGTTGTCCGGGAGTAGCTTCTGTCGTATCTCCAGATGAAATAGTCCACTCAGATGCATTCCAAATGATATTTGACTGAGTGACTGAATCATTTCTTACCGCCATAGAATCCACATATTCCCAGGCTTCTCCTGTACCATCTGTCCCTACTTGTCCGTAAATATCTACAACATTACTCCCATCAAAAAGCTCAATTGGATCATCTCCATTGATAAGCAAAGAGCCTTCCTGTCCTGGTGCAAAACCATATATCGTCTCAAATTCTGCAGCTTTCCAGGCTACTACCCAAGTGGACTCGGGATTTAATGTTCCTGTTGTTAATTCAATTATAGAAGCCGTATCCCCATCATTGGTATATTTCTGTAATTGCCATCCGCTTAAATCGACAGGTGTATCCCCAGCATTAAAAATCTCTACAAAACGACCATCCGCAGTCGATGGATCTGCCACTTCAGATATTATCAAAGTTGATATTACTGGCTCTTGCACTACCTCTGTCGCACAAAATGTACCTGTCCATCCTTCTGTACAAGTACAAACATCTACAGAATCACATGTCCCATGTCCGCTACATACAGAAGCATCATCATCTGGTATATCAAAACAAGATATTGGTTGCTCCTGACACGAGTCCCCCTCCCTCCCCGATTCACATGCACAAATATCTTTGGCTACACACGTTCCATGCCCACTACATACATTTGGATCAGTACTCATTATTTCAAAACAACTGGTAACTGAACAGGATTCCCCTGAGTATCCAAAATCACAAACACATGTATCAAGGTTTGTACAAATCCCATGACCACCACATGCATTTGCTGCGTCATCACTTGGTATACCAAAACAAGTAAAAGATGAAACCGTTGCACAGTCGACTCCCTCATATCCTGATTCACACGCACAAGTATCGACATCTACACAAGATCCATGTCCGCTACATACATTTGCATCATTATAAGCTATCCCATTACAAGTCATAGCTATTTCACAATCAGAACCAAGAAAACCCTCATTGCACTGACATTGATCCTGATCAATACATACCCCATGTCCACTACAAACATTTGCCGTATCATACTCAGGAATACCGTTACAGGAAGTCCCTACAAAGGTTGAGCAATCCTCTCCATCATAATTCACTGTACACTCACAGGTGTTATCAGCAGAACATGTTCCGTTTCCAGAACAATCGTTTGGACATACCGGAGCATCACACATGTCCCCTACTCCATCATTATCAGTATCCAATTGGTTGGCATTGGAAACATCTTGACAATTATCATTACAATCAGCTATTCCGTCATTATCTGCATCAGAACCTTCCTCCGGACAATGATTTGCGAGACATTGACTTAAGTCAGAATCCCAAAGACACATATCATCATGACTACAGGACTCTGAAGTCGTATTATCCATACAAATCGCATTTTCATCAGAATCACAAAAATTATCCACTTCGTCCCACTGACAATACGGCTGTGCATCACAATCAACAATTGAGTCATTATATGTCGCACAAACAGCTATGTCATCATCTTCACACATATCATGATCCCAAAAACAAAACTGAGCAGCATCACAAGTTGTCTGGTCCGGAATACCTTCGCAAACTGATGTCTCATGAAATACACCAGGATCGGCATCCGACACATCCCCTGGAGTTATCGTCCACTCAGAACTCGACCAAGTGGCATTTGGCGCATGTACACCAGTTTCTCTTTTGGCAATAGAGTCTGTATACTCCCAAGCCTCTCCTGTTCCATCTGTTCCAACTGATCCGTATATATCAACAACATTTGTTCCGTCAAAAAGTTCTATTGGATCATCTCCATTAATCAATAAAGAACTAGCTCCCGATACTTCTTGGTCTGACGCCACGCCATAAAGTGTTTGAAATTCTGTTCCTTTCCAGGCTACTACCCAGGAACTATCTCCGTTTAAGGTTTCAGATGTTAAATTTATAGTTGTAGCTGAAGTGCCATCATTTGTATATTTTCGAAGTTGCCATCCTGTCGTATCCACCGAAAAATCGCCAATATTTGTAATCTCTACAAATCGTCCATCTGCTGTCGATGGATCTGCTACTTCTGAAATAATCACTGTATTTTCTTCTACTGCAGATTGCACCACCATAGCCGGAAGCCCGACAGCAAAAAACGACAACAAAAACACTTGTAACACTGAGCAACATGTACTCAAACGAAAGCCGTGAACATTTTTTTTATTCATTCATGTTTGATTAAAGTATACTCTAGTATTGTTAATCGTTACGTAGGACTGAGTCAAAATTTTTATGTGTACCAGACCATATTATTTTTTGTCCGCAAAATACGATTTTTGTTCATCTAAATTAATGGTGATTTTAATAATTACATTGAGAGATTATTTGTTCACAATTGTTGTTTGGGAAAAAATTTTGATTTTGTGTTGCGAAAAATTGGAGATATTATTTCGCTACGATGCCTAGTGGAAAACACAGCCCCAACCCATATGGGCTCTAGAAAAAAAACGCCTCATGATGCTATTCGTTTCGTGTATGATATGCAGGAACTCATAACGATTTTTGTGGAACAATAAACAATGCACAATAGAAATTGGTATCCTATCCAAATTTCAGGGTAAAACCTAAAAATCAACTTTTCTGATTTGATGTTTATGCAGGTTCCCATGTTTTAAAATTGCAACTTAGGGATCTAGAAAAAAATAACCTCCCCATTATTGATGTCTTTTTGTTCGTCTTCTTCCTCCTTCGCTATACGTCCAGTATGAAATA
>CAZQFO010000029.1:0-15224 GCA_964592695.1 uncultured Candidatus Peribacteria bacterium | reverse complement strand
TTAAAAAAATTATTGAAAAATAATACACTATGATATCTCATGAAATTTTGAGGCTCATGTAAGAGAAGCTCCCAAAAACCTAAAAATGGCAGAAAGAATCACGAAAAAACCTTACCAGTACTACCGAAGAGTATACCGCAGATGGATCAGGTATCTCAATGAAGAATCTGTAGCTCCTCAAAAAATCTCCGCCCTCAAAAAAAAATCTCGAGCTCTCAGGCATTTACTGGATGAGACACTGAAATACGGAGCAAACTAGATATTTATATAAACACCTAAATTACACCTCGAATCCTATCCCACAGTGATTTTTTAAAAATATCATCTTCAAAAGTAAATTTCGGTGAATTCCCCTTGTAAGCCGACCAAGCCTCCATAGCTCTGTCACCATTGCGATCGATACTATCATAAACTTCTCTACGTTCAGAATCGGATAAGCCATCTGGTCCATAATCAACTCGTCGAATTTTTGCTCGCCTCACTCTTCGAGGAGAACCCTGATTCTCTCCTATACGAGAAAATACTGAATTTTTAAAAAAATCTAAAAAACGCCCAATTTCAGACCATGGCATATCAGGAATAACAGGAGACGAATGAGGAGGATCTGGATTTTTTTCCATTCAGTAATTTTTATTATAGTTCAATCAAAGGAATAATCTTGTTTTCTCTTTTTTTAAACTTTGCATTAAATGTCTTCCATATTGCTCTAGATGCTTGATTCTCTTCAGAAATAGAACATGATACAAACTTTATGTTGTTTTCCTTTGTTATTTTTAACATTTCCTTAAATGCCAGAGTTGCATAACCTTTATTCCAACTTTTACTTTCAAGCCAATATCCAATTTTCGCTGTTCTACTCTCAGAGTTAATATGACTTAAAGAAATTAAACCTATCGCATCATTATCTTTACTCAACATTATGGAATATATTTTTGAGTTCGTCTCCTCACTCCATTTTTTGTTGTATGAAACAAATTTTTGATTTGATATAAATTCTATTCTATTTCCCAAAGTAATTAATAACTTTTTGTCATGATTCAATATACTTACTAATTTGTTTACCTGATTTTCATTTAATTTTTCAACTGGTTCTAAATAAATATCATTCATCTGCCGTTACTTAGTTTGGGAATATTTTGAAAATTTGCAATAGCACTTTCTGTAACCGCCAAAACAAATCTATTAGCTCATCGTCAGGAATTTCTATACTCCCTTTTTAGCTTGAACACTCACCCCCATAAGATTATGCTCCCTTTTCAAGGTCTCAATACGAGCTAGTTTTTCATCTGTAGACATATCTGAATATCGCATTTGGTATGATTCAGTCATTTTATTAAAAAATTTTAATATTACTTCACTATCGATCCTGGAATATTCGGACTTTCCGGATTAGGGATTACCATTCTTTTTGCAGGAGATACAACCAAATCCATATCCTCCATCGGCACAGCTCCCAATAAAACCTCATCCCCCAAAACTAACGCCCCAGTAAAACAACTTCGACCTTTAAACGACACTTCAATAGGACCTACATAAGGACACAAACTATGTTCCCCACTAGCCAAAGTCACCTCGCGTTTTTGCAACTCAGATAATCCTAATTGCAATGCGACATGAGAAGGAACACATAAATGCAATGCTCCAGTATCCACCAACGCTTTTGTCTGATATGTTTTTTCTGGATCTCGAGGATTTTTTAAGTCGATATCAGCATGCACAAGTCCCATTTTAAAGTATTAATAATTCATAAAAGAAATACACCCAAACCAAAATTAAATCAAACCTCTTGTAAATTTCCAACTTCTTCATTCTTTTCATCCATTATTCTATTGATCTGTTCTTCACGTCTGTTCTCGGCGAAGTCACGAGATATCGCCTTCAGATTATGTGTTTCATTCTCTCCATTTTTAATTATCTTCATTCCTTCCCGCTACTATCAAAACCACCATCAAAATCAACGGAAAAAGTAATGAATTCACAAAAAAAGAATGCACAAACAAAGCTACACAACCACTTGAAAATCCCAAATAAAGAGCCTGAGACTCTGATGGTTTGGTTATGGAATAAGACCGACAAAACCTATGAAAACTATAAAACCAAATAGAAAATAAAAACCACAAAAATGCAAAACACCCAACCACTCCAGTAGTTACCAATACTGTTAACAATGTAGAATCCGACCCCCCAGATGAGAAATTTGACTCATCCACAATCCCCTCCTCTGCCGCAATATACCGATACGTATTAAACCCAATCCCAAGAATCGGTCGCTTCTGAAACAATTCAAAACTCTGCATCCAACTCTGAATCCGAAGAGACGCGGTAGGATCAATTTCATCAGAACTCTGTAATATGATGGACGTTACAGTTCCTGCTAATTCCATAACTCTTTTTTGAGCTCGTTCATTTGAAAATATTCCGATCATCACCACAACTATTCCAATCAATATCACCTTCGGATCTCGAAACAAAAAGAATAAAAACAATCCCATAGTCGCAGCTAAATACCCACTTCGAGAAAACGTCAAAAACAAGGCTCCTAAAAATAGAAGAATCAACCCCCCAAGCAAAAACCGTTCTTTACTCGATTCCGAATCATACCATTGTCCCATTGCCAATGGAATTATCAGACCCAAAAAACCAGCTACAAAATTGGGATCCATCCATGTACCTAGTAATCGTCCAGTATGAGGATCCCAACCCCCTTCGGTAGACCAAGTACCTATATCTGGAATAAATACAAACTGAGCATATCCCAATAAAATAGTAACCCCTGATATCCAAAACAAACCATTCAATAATGACTGCTTATCTTTTATTGATCGAAACAAATCAACTGTCGCCCATCCAAAAATAAGCAAAGAAAAAAACCTGACCAAATAAGCACCTGATAAAACCTGTGCTTTAAACGAAAGATCTCCTGCAGCGAGTAAAAAACTAAGCAATGCTATGGAAAAAAATACAAACCCAGGCAAAATAAAATGACATTTAGGAAAACTCCGATCAATAATCATTTTTCGAAATATCCAAACAAACGCAAAAATCGGTAATAAAATATCAGTTGCTAGGATACCTGATCCTCCCAAGTCAAGCCTAAGGAGAAGTCCGGGAATAAGAAGAAAGAGACAACACCAGAAAAACGGTTTCATTACAACAATGGTTTATTCTACTAATACACTAATATTCTTTAATTTTATACATTAATGCATCAATTCCTTCTATTTCTGAAAAAATAATAAGCCTTCTTGTAAATAAAGGAATTTCAATTTCATAATATATCTTGTTGTGATACCTAGCAGATTTGTACGTTGATTTATCAATACTCGCACAAAATCGATCAATAGACGTAAAAAGCATTTCTAATTCATATTCATCAAGACACAAATGAGAAAGCTCAAGGTTAAACGCTTTGGTAGTTTTCCAGTCAAATTTTCTTTCTACCATTGCAGACAGATTTTAAATGTTGTTTTAAGTTTTCAGTACTTCCATGATGAAGAACCCCTGACGATTTAGACACTGCTGCTTCACGAAAATAATCAGCACCAGTTCTTTTTTTTAAAGTAATTGTTGACATGAACTTATTGTACAAAAAATAATAAAAAGGCAAAGACTAAAAACTCAAAAAATCATCCACCGTAGCTGCCTGAGTCTTAGTTTTCGGCTTCACACTATCATTCTTTTTAAATTCCACAGTCACCTCTCCCCCAAACGATTCAGATAAAGATTTTTGAATAGGCGCACTGACTGATGTAGGAATTAGTTTTTCTCTATGAAATTCAGAATCCGTTTCAAATATTACATTTGTGCCATCAACTCTTGGTGTACAGGATAAAAATGAACGTTTCGCAAAAACTGGAATTCCTGAATTTTTAGCAATTGTTTCCATCTGGGATTGAATTTTATCTGATGATAGGTTCTGAGGGACCACATCTTTTATAGGCACATGAACTCTTTCCACTTTTTCTTCTTGGATGGGACTCTTTTCAAAGACAACCTCCGGCTTGGATTTTTCAGAAACTGGTTTAGAGGAAAATGAGGAAGCGACAACTGTTTTTTTGGAAGCAGAAACTACAACCCCTTGCTTTGGTATTGAAGTGGATTGCTCCACAGAACTTTTCATACAAAGATTTATCACGGCAATCTCAAGCGGAAGTTCAATTATAGGAGATGTTTTGAGGCGAGCCAACGCTTTTTCAATTTCTTCCACCGCAGGCAAAATCTGTGATAATGCTTTTGAATTTCCTAGATTTTGATGAAGCTGGGTCCTGAGAAAACCTAAAAAATCATGCCCAAAATTTCGAAAATCTCCACCAGCTTCACTTATTTCATGTAAGACTTTCAGCCCTTCTTCCACTTGCTTATTTTGAATCGCACCCCAAAATTTCTCTAGGATTTCACATGATGCAATACCAAGACTTTCCATTACGGATTTTTCTGTAATCTGACATTCAGTTTCTGCAGATATTTGTTCTAAAAGAGAAATCGCATCCCTGAGTCCTCCTTCTGCCTTCCGTGCAATGCAGTCAAGTGCACCTTTTTCTGCCATAAAATTTTCGGCTTCACAAATCGTCTGCAGACGTCCAGTCAACTGATCAATAGAAAATCGATGAAAAATAAATGTCTGACACCGTGAAACAATCGTCTCTGGAATTTTGTGCATTTCTGTCGTTGCCAATAAAAAATACACATGATCTGGAGGCTCTTCAAGTGTTTTTAATAAAGCATTAAATGCCCCCTTAGACAACATATGCACCTCATCTATAATATATACTTTTCGTTTGGCATAAGTAGGTGCAAAATCCAATTTTTCTATAATTTGCCGAATATTCTCAACTCCGGTATGAGACGCTGCATCTATCTCTACCACATCTATCAGATCACCGCCCGCAATATCCTTACAGGTTTTACAAATACTACAAGGATTTCCATCAACTAATACATCACAATTAAGTGCTTTTGCAAAAATACGTGCCGAAGAAGTTTTCCCCGTACCTCGACTCCCAGAAAAAAGGTACGCATGTGATGGTTTATCGACTTTAATTGCATTTTTTAATGTCCTCGTAATTGCATCCTGACCAATAAGATCAGTAAAACTCTGCGGTCGATATTTGAGAAAAAGAGTAGACATGGATAATTAATTCAAAATTAAAAATTTAAAATGCAAAATCTAAAAATCTATAAAAACCTATCAGCAATTGAAACATCATGATTATTTAGAAATTTTACAAGTGCCAACTCTTAATCGATCATTTATCAATAATGACACTACGGCTGCATAATCATCAGCTACACCTTTTTCTGATTCTGACATCCCACCCACAATCTCTCCTCCAGAATTCCTCAATATATAATCCCTTCTTCCCCTTTACCGTATCTGTACCAGGGACCTCTACTAACATTACATCAAACGCCTGATCCACCCCTTCATGAGTTTGGGCAAGATTTAAGTATATCGGAATTTCAATCTTCTTCGTAAATCCTGTAAATGCAGCAGCATTGCAACTACTAAGGAGTTGTACTAATAGATTAGCATTGCTGAAATCTTAGATTTCAATCTTTCGCCGTTAGGCTATTGTTCCAGCAAATTCAAAAACACCGAATTCGACGATTGTAATATTTCCAACTGTTCATCTTCTCCTCCTTCTGAAGTTTCCATTTTCAAACAGAATAAATAACACCAAAAATTTCTACCAGTTTTCAAACTAAATGCAACCTAAAAAATTAAAGCTTTGTTTTTCCAAAAAAACCAAAATAAAAATCCAACAACCGCCCCCCCTGCAACAATCAATTCTTGTTTCAAATGCGGACGAATCAACCAAAAAACTTCTTTGCGGTACCTCTTTGTTTGACGAGAAATCCTATCTAACTCACCATTAATTTTTTTTATTCGATTCTCAATTATTGTCTTTTGCTTATCGGTAACATCCACAAAATCCGAATATCTTGGAATATTTTCATACTCCTGATAAAGCAATACTAACCTTGTTTCTAGTTTATCATTTTTTTTCAAAACCCGCTTCACTTTATTGGCAATAGAAGGCGTCATAACACTACGAAACATCCAAACAAATGCTCCAAATAATAATATTGCCCCTCCCCAGAAATGAACATCAGTAATAATTGTCATAACTTAAATGCTTTACACCTACATTATATCAGATAAGATAAAAAAAGCAATTAAGTAAACTTGACAAGACTTAATTATTTAATATTATACAATAAATAGATTTGTTTTTCTAAAAACACCGGCTACATTTCTATCTTCATATTTAATAGCCAAAGTTCATAACACAATGACATTTGACAACTTAAACATCATCCAACCAATTCTTCAGGCAATAAAAACTAAAGGATACACATCACCTACTCCAATTCAAGCACAAGCTATCCCAACAATCCTTCAAAAAAAAGATCTGCTCGGATGTGCTCAAACAGGAACCGGAAAAACAGCTGCATTTGCTATTCCAACCCTGCAATTACTATATGAAGAAAAAAAAGCCGGACGTTGGTCAAAAGGCATAAAAGCACTTATCATCACCCCAACTAGAGAATTAGCTATTCAAATCAATGAGAGTTTTTCAGATTATGGAAAAAGAACAAACCTCCGACATGCGGTCATTTTTGGCGGAGTAAAACAACAGGCTCAAGTAAAACAACTAAGAGCTGGCGTAGACATCCTCATCGCCACTCCTGGACGACTTATTGATCTGATAAATCAAGAAATAATCAACCTACAAAATTTAAAAATCTTCACTCTAGATGAAGCCGACCGCATGCTCGATATGGGATTTATCCATGACATAAAACGCATCATCATCAAACTTCCAAAACAAAGACAATCTTTGTTTTTTTCTGCTACAATGCCACCTACGATAATGCAACTAGCACAATCATTACTTACTAATCCCACACAAGCAGAAGTCGCTCCAGTCTCTTCCGTAGCAGATACCGTAACTCAAAAAATGTATTTAGTCGACAAAGAAAACAAAAAGTCCCTACTTACTCATGTACTGCAAGATTCATCAATTCCATCTGCAATAGTTTTTACCCGTACCAAATACGGAGCCGATAAAATAGCTCGATTTATCAATAAATCAGGAATAAAAGCCGAAGCTATTCACGGAAACAAATCTCAAAATGCACGACAAATAGCACTAAAAAACTTCAAATCAAAGCGAACTAGAATTTTAGTAGCTACAGATATAGCGGCAAGAGGAATTGATATTGACGAACTATCACACGTGATAAACTTCGAGATACCAAATGAACCGGAAAACTACGTCCATCGTATCGGACGAACCGGAAGAGCAGGATCCAATGGGATGGCTCTCTCATTTTGCGACAAAGAAGAGCAAAATTATGTAAGAGACATCCACAAATTAATCAAAAAATCAATCCCAGTAATCAAAGAACATCCCTATCATGTAAACCGTCCAATTCCTACAGTATCTTCTCCATCAAACGCAAACCATCAACGAAAACAGGCATCTGGGAAAAGCCACCGACGATGGTATGGGAAAAGGAATAGATAAACTATTTTTATCTGATCAAGGAAGTTTTAAGAATACAAAAAATTATACATCAAAAATATTCCTCAAAGCATGATCTAATGCTTCTATTTCCTCTTCAGAAATTGAGCCAAACTTATGAATAATTCTTATCATACTTACAGTTTGAATTTGATCACAACAAGCTTTTGATGGTTTTATGGATGAAGTAATTTTAGATTCAAATGGATATATTTTACTAACATTACTAGTCATAGGAACTACAATAACGCGCTTTGCAAATTGAGCCATTTCTGAAGGAGAAATAACTATGGCAGGCCTTGTCTTTTGTACTTCAGTACCTTTTGTATCAGCTGGAGATTGAACCAACACAATATCTCCTTTTTTTAAATCCATCTGAATTTTATTATGGAATAAAACTTCATAGACTTATTGTAGTCTATGCAAAAAGCATTTTTCAAATCTAACTTTTTGACTCCCATGCATCAAATCCTAAATTTTCCCAATCATCAAAATTTTCAACTTGTTGTTGAAATCCTTCTGTCATTTTATTCTTTTTATGTTTACCCAAAAAGCTTCTCAGTACTGCATTTACCCATCTACTTCGATTACCCTTTGAAATTTCCCTAATAGCATCTGCCACATCAGGATCAAGTGTAAAATTAAACTTTACTGCCGAATATTTTGCAATAGATGAAGACATTTTATAAATTATTACACCACTATTCCATAGTACCAAACTTAGCTTCAAAGTCAAACTAAAATCAAAATCCCAACCAATGATATTGCATCATTTTTCTGAATGTCTACAATAAAAACATGCTAATTTCACTATCTATTACCAACTTTGCACTCGTGGATAAACTCGAAGTAGACTTTGGTAATGGATTTACAATTCTTACCGGAAAAACAGGATCTGGGAAATCTGTTGTTTTAGATGCATTGAGCTGGATATCTGGGGAAAAAACAGACGTAGAACGACTCAAAAATCCGGAAAAATCATGCATACTAGAAGCCTCATTTCATATTGAAAATTATAAAATAAAAGATTTTTTTGAATCCCAAGACCTGGATTGGAACCCCATTATAAACATTCGCCGCATCGTTTTACCAAATGGAAAATCACGAGCTTTTGTCCAGGATATACCAGTAACAAAAACGACTCTTCAATCACTCACTAAAAAACTATTAGATATTCATTCTCAAGAACAAAATTTCCGCTTATCAGATACCAATTTTCAACGCTCTGTTATCGATGACTTAAGTGGTTTAAAAAAAGAGCTCATCGCTTATCAGGATTTGTATGTTAATTATCAAAAAAAAAATCGAGTCATACAAGAACGACAAAAACAAATTACTCAAAAAACAGAAGAACGAGACTACTATCAACATCAATACCAAGAATTATTGGATGCTCAGCTAAATAACGAAGAAGTAGAAAACCTTGAAAAAGAACTTAAACGTCTCACGAATGCTCAATCAATAAAAGAAAATCTACAAGAAGTGCAGTTAATATTATCTGAAGGAGAGTATCCACTGATCGAAGCATTTGGAAAATGTGTGCAAAACCTTCAAAAAGCTGAAATCACGTATGATGAAATCTCTTCTATCCGAGAACAATTTGAGGGATATTTTATCGAAATGAAAGAAGGTGTCCGCGAAATAGAACGCCTTGAAGAAAACGTCATCTGGGATTCAACCCGACTAGAAGAAGTAACCCAAAGACTCAATCAAATCTATTCTCTACAACAAAAACATCATGTCACATCAACCGAAGCACTATTAATGCTCCAGGAAGATTTTGAACAAAAACTAGTACACCTAAATTCATTTGAAGACAACCTAGTGGCTGATCAAAAAGAATTAGAACAATGTTGGAGTGATTTAGAAACCCTCGCAGAAACTCTCAGCCAAGCACGACAAACCATGATCCCAAAACTAGAAAAACAAATACTGTCTCATATGGCTCCACTCGGAATGCCACATGCCCAATTTGAAATTCGACAACAAACTCTGGAAAAACTAACTCCACACGGAAAAGATCAGATCCAATTTTATTTTACCGGAAATGCTCAATCCGAACTTTTCCCCCTTGAAAAAGTTGCCTCTGGAGGAGAAAAAGCACGAGTGATGCTAGCTCTCAAATCCATCTTGTCTGAATCCTCAAACCTCCCCACCATCCTCTTCGATGAAATTGACATAGGCGTCTCCGGAGCTATAGCAGACCGCATGGGAGTCCTCATGCAAAAAATATCACAAGACCGACAAGTCCTCGCCATCACGCACCTCCCTCAAGTCGCAGCAAAAGGAACTCAGCATTATTGTATCTACAAAAAAGAACGAACCGGACACACATCTTCTCATCTGGAAGTACTTGAAGGCAAAACTCGTATAGAAGAGATTGCACAGATGCTGAGTGGGAGTTCTATTACTTCATCTGCGAGAGATCAGGCGAAGAAGCTACTGGGAAGTGATGAAAATTATGATTAAACATCCTGTTTATTTCGAACTTTCCACATTTAATCAGGTCAAAAAATCCTGATAATTATCCGGAGAAACCACTAAAAAATCACTATTCTCGTAAGCCTCAAAAAATTCAATCGGTTTTTTTGCCTTTTTTCGCCCACTCCATTTAAATTCAACAGCCAATAACTCTCCATCTGCTTCCTCAATGTAATCAATTTCTTTTTGAGAATATGTCCGCCAAAAATACATATTCACTAGACGATCAAGACGTTGATTTCGTTTTATTCGCTCAATAATACAAAAATTTTCCCACAAAGCTCCTATATCATTTCTATTATCCATTGGAGTATAGTTTTGCAAGATACTATTCCTGACACCTAAATCATAAAAATAAATTTTAGTTTTCTTTCCGAGTTCGTTTCTCAGATTTCTACTAAAGGAAGTGAGTCTAAAAATAACAAAAGATTTTTCCAATAAATCAATATAATGCTGAATAGTTTCACTACTAGTTTGTAGCAAAGTTGCTAACTCATGATAAGATACTTCATTTCCCAACTGTAAAGCCAAAGCTTTTAATAATTTATGCAATAAATCAGATTTTTTTAGACTTTTAAATTCTAATACATCCTGATAGAGATAATCTGTTGATATTTCATTTATCAATGTTTTCATTTCTGAATACGATCTATCAATAACATCTGGATATGTTCCATAAACCAAAAAGTCACCTAATTTTCCATGAAGCGAAAATTTATCGTGTCGAAAATGAAGTTCAAAAAGAGAAAATGGAAAAAGTGTGAATTTTATATTTCTACCAGTTAGAGGTTCTACCACTTCATTTGCCAGATCAAAACTGCTCGATCCAGTAGCAATAATCTGCATTTCTGGAAAAGTATCTACCAAAATTTTGAGAGTGGTCCCAATATTTTTAATTTTCTGTGCCTCATCCAAAACCACCAAAGTCGTATTCCCAAAGTATGCTTTTATTTTATCCGGATTTTGACTTTCCAAGATTTCTTTCACTGCCAAAATTTCACAATTTACAAATACTCCATTGTACTGATCTAATATTTGTTTAGCTAGAGTGGTTTTTCCAACCTGACGTGGTCCATAAATGATTATTACTTTTCCTTTAAACAACCAATTTTCAATGGAATTCCTAAGATATCTAGGTATCAATTCTAAATTTTTCATATAATTTTTAAGGTTAACCTTAAAAATTATACCAAATTCTCCAGGACATGTAAAGATTTTCATCGAAACTCATAAGTTGTTGCCCATGCCGGGCGCACAAAAAGAGGTCCTCCGCGAACGGAGAACCTCACAATTCAAACCAAAAATACAGTCCTCTGTTTTTTAGTTCAGAAACAGATCATGCTAAATCCGGTACAATCATCTTGACAATCAACACTCCCAGAATGACTAAGATGGTCCACTTCATAGGTCGATCAGGTATAACAGAGCTAAGTTTTGCACCCAACCATGTTCCAAACAACACCGCTGGAACCATGACTATGATAGCGCTCATATCAAGCCCCCCTCCGAAAATTGCATAAATTCCTCCAGTAAGTGCCGATAAAACAGTACCAACCGCAAGTCCTGTTCCAGCAGCCGTACTGGCTTTCATGCCAGAGATAAGCATATTAGGAACATTAATCGCTCCTCCTCCGACCCCAGTAAATCCAACTGTAACTCCAGGAATAAGACTCAACCACTTCAAGAGACGGTATGAAATCTGACCTTCAACTTTTTTCGATAAAGGGTTGAGTGATTTCTCGTCCAAAGTAGCCCATTTTTCTGCCATAAGATCTTTGATAACAAATGCTGCTGAAATTGCTACGACATAACCAACCAAACTTTTAAGAAGAAGTTCCAATTCTCGAGAAGTTTCTGGAGAAGCAAATCCCTTATAAAGGGAGAACCCTCCAGCACAGACCGCTGTTGTTAGCCCCGCAACAATTAACACAATCTTAAACGCTCGATAATCTACATTTCCTCTTTTATAATGAGCGAACGCTCCACTAGCCTTAGTGACGATAGTTCCAACACTTCCAGTTGTGATTGCCACTGTTGCAGGCATTCCCAACAAAGCTAATCCTGGAACCATAATAAGAGCTCCTCCAACCCCTGTCATTCCTGCGGCAATAGCAGATGCAAAAGCAACTCCTGCCTGCATCAACAAAAGTGATGTATTTAGTGAAGATAGATCTAGTATAGATATGTCCATAAATACTCTCCATTTTTGCTGGCTGGTCGTATGATAGACTATTGGTTTTGTAAGCATGATCACCACCGAAGAAAACTAACCATCAGAAACTACAAAATCACCTGTATTTCTTAGATGTCTGTATCCATCAGCAGTGGAAATGCCTACCAGAATAATCCTATTTTTGAAAAGTAAAAGAACAAAAATCATTTTAAATTATATAACAATAAAACACATCCTGTCAACAAAAAAAACTTGACACGAGAAATGCTTTCAATACAAGTCTTAACTAGTGGTTTTATGGAATTGCATGATGTACTCTGTATTTATACAATATCATAAAATCCTGCTCTTTGAGAAATTGCATCGATTGAGTTTGGCATTGTGCCAAAATGGTCCTAATAATTTGTAAGACCATCAATTAAACGGAAGGAGTTCAAATCCATGAAATCGTTAGTAAAAACCGATCCTGACGGATATCTTCTTGACATATCATGCTGGACAGAAGATTTAGCAAATGAATTGGCTAAAGGAAGAGGGGTCGAGATGTCCAATCACCATTGGTTGGTGATTAATGTCCTTCGGGACTTTTACGAGGAATATAAAACCGCCCCCATGATTCGAATTTTGAACAAAAGCATTGGAAAAGCTGCTGTGGGAAAGAACGGAAAAAGAGTTCCTGGTTTACTTGAAGCCATGGGCTTAAATACTAATTCCACCGTAAAAGAAGCCCAAGCAGCAGCAGGATCCTTCACCTACAAACTTTTTCCTGGAGGACCAGCAAAAGATGCTTGTTTAATTGCAGGTCTCCCCAAACCGACTGGATGTGTATAAAGATCGGTTGCAATTTTCAAAAAATTGTGCAGTCATCACTGACTGCACTTTTTTATGTTTTCTTCTAATAAAGTATGAAAGTTTTCATTTGTTATTCTGAAATCCCCATACGCGGATCAATATGACCTGTTCCACTATGACAATCTACACAGGTTTCATGACCACTTAATGTTTGGCCTCGACTTTTACTTATTTCCACCATAATATCTATGTTTTCATCCTCATGACAAGTTTGACACGTTCGTGAATCTTCCTCAATCATAGTTGCCTGAACTTCTGTTGCCAATTGATGACGAGCAATTTCAAAAGATCCTTTTTCAGCATAAGTCCCTGTTAAATTATGAAAAATATGCTTAGATCCTATAATCACTTTTTCAACCAAGTTATTAGGCTCATGACAATCCTCACAATTCGCATCTGAACTATGTTGACTTTGTTCATGTTCTTGATTCAGGGAAGACATTTCATGACAAACCGATCCACAAAACCAACTAGATACTTTTTCAGAAGCAACAGACTCCTTTGGATAAGCCGTATAATAATCCGTAAGTGAGATAATTTCAGAAGTAGAAAGTGAAACATCAAGAGCCATTGTTTTACTAATACTTTCAGCAATTACCCTATCGTTTTCAGATGCATTTTTAGCAAATTTTTTCAAAGTAGCAGATAATACCTCTGAACTCTTCTTTGATAAACCGGAAACTTCGTGACAGTCATTACAGTTTTTGCTTTTATGAAGAATTGCTCCATTCTGAACCGATGACGCAGCATCACTAAGCCAATTTGAGTCTATTGGTTTAGGATTTCTTCTTGACCAGAGATTTGCAGCCACCTGTATTTGCTCAGCTGATAGTTTTTTAGCAACCAATTTCATCATGGGAAAAGATGGTGCATGACTTGTTTTATATTCCCACAGTTTTTGAAAAATTCGTTCCCCTGACAAAGATGAGAGGTCTCCACCATAATAATCTTGCTCCTTTGCATTATCGGTATGACAGCTCGAGCATCCAACTGAGTTGACCGCTATTTGCACATAACGACTAAGACCCTCAGCTTTCAAAAACAATTTATTTGGATTGTATTCAACATCCTCCAGAACAACATCAGCATCCGGATAAAATACTTTTTTGGAACTAACAGGACTTCTAGGAATCGCATCTACGACCGTACCTAAAGTCACCACAAAAGCCATAGGAACCAACGGAACCGAAGCAAATCCCAATACTACCCCTATATTTTTTACAGTCGCTAACATCTGACTCCAAATTTTTTCTTCAGCAAAAGTATTTGTGTGCAAATAAGAACCCAATATTTCTTTCTCCATTCTATCTCGAAATACATCAAGATACTTAGTTTCAGGAGGCATTTTTTCTAGAGGAATTTTTTCAAAAAGTGCTCTTGCTACTTGAGGAACTCCTCTCTTACTATACTTTTTTATTCCCTGCTCCATTACGTTTAGGTATTCATAAAACAATCGAGGATTTTTTAAAGCCCTAGGTCTACCAGGGAGCGGATCCCCAATAGCCATAATCACATATTTTTCAAAACGATCAATATCTCCAAATTTTCTAAAAATACTAATTTCTATTTCATCAGTATTTTCCATTACTCCATAATTAAAGCTAAATTCATCGGTAATATCTGCCATTTTCTTTTTCCTTGCTTTTTTGATAGCTTGGTTTAATTGATCATATAATTGTTGTCCACATCCTACCTGTGTATTAATATCATTAAGTAATATTTCCGCTGCATAAATATCAGAAGGACTTTCTGAAAGAAAATCCAACCCAAGTTTGACATCTTTACCATTCACAACTTCAATAGCTTTATCTCTTATCACCGGATTCGAAATATGACCTGCTAAATCTCTTGCCCGGATAAAATCCAGATCATTAAAAATTTTAATAATTTCACTTTCATTAAAAACAAAATCATCTTCATTAATCAAATTTTCTTCTAGTAATTTTCCATTCAACGTAACCAAACGAACTTTGGATAACATATGATCCATTCGTTTTTTAAAATTTTCTCCAGAAGTGTGGCTATCATCATTCGGGGATTCCCCCATATCAGTAACAGTTTCTTTATGTTTACTCATTTAAAAAATAAATTATTCAATAATAACACCTCTTTATTAATTTCTCCAAGGAAGTCAATGGGTAATTCCTTTTTTCGTGTGCTGGGAAGTGTTGAGTATAAGAGAATGTCTT
>CAZQFO010000028.1:0-15629 GCA_964592695.1 uncultured Candidatus Peribacteria bacterium | reverse complement strand
ACGCTTTTTGGTTTCTACATAACCACCTGGCACAGGATAAATGGAATTACCCTAATCAAGGGTTTAGGCGAAAAACCTGTATCAATAACTTTTTGGATATGGGATACTCAGATCCTTACAAATTTTTTTCACAGTAAAGTTAACCAAATTATTATGACGAGGAATAGCAGATGGAACTTTTGTTTTTTCATTTAAAAAGATTGTATGCTTTTTCCCTTCCCGATAAAAGAAGCAATCATTTTTTTCCAGATGCTTAATTAGATCATTTCTTTTCATGATATTTCAAGTTGTATAGTTTCTTCGGAAATTTCAACTCCCTTGGGAATAAAACGATTATTTTGCTCATGCATTACAGTAAGTACCATCTCAATTGCTTCCGGCAGATTAGCTTTAACTTCTGCTAAAGAATTCCCCTGTGTAATAGCTCCCGGAATATCTCTAGCAAATCCAACCCATACTCCATCTGTTTGAAAATAAACTGTCTGAAATTTTTGCATATTATTAGATTAGGAATTTCTATTTTAATTATTGTTAAATACACCAATAAATCAACCATCTAAACTGTAATTGTCTGAACCATGATTTTCAGGATTAAATGATTTACTTGATTTGGTTATTGTGAACTCTTTTAAATTGGAGACTTTTGCCACCAAAGTTTACAAGTAATCCGATTTCAAGGCCATATGCCTCAAAATAATTCATTGCTTAAGCCAAGTGTACATTTTCTATCCTATTTTATCTTTTAATCAAGAAAATCAAGATTCAGACAATTAGTTTGCGCATGACCCATCTGTATCTATATACATATTTCCTGTATCAGTGATACATACTGCTCCTGCTAAGTTTCCTGTTGCAACTGAATCTGTTGTGCCAGAGGGTAATCCAACTACGGATAATTTACTTCCTGGGATGTTTGTACCAATTCCAACATTTCCAGTACTATCAATAATCATTCTTGTTCTTTCATCACGAGTTGCCCCTGCCAGACCATCCATAAATCGCAATTTATAGTCTGTGCTATCACCAGAACTTATTACGTAACTACCATGATCTTTTGTAGTAAATAAAAGTTGACTTGTATCTCCAGGCACATTCTGCTGTTGCAAGCGAAGGTAAGGAGTATCGATCCACGATCCCATCATAATACTTGAATTTGTAGAACCTGCTACTTCTAATTTTGCACTTGGACTCGTCGTTCCAACCCCAACATTCCCCCCTACCGCATCATAATTACCATCATCATCTAAATCACGAAAAAGCTCATCATTTGCAACCTCAAAAGAAGTGCTATTATCTTTATCATAATATCCATAATCAGTAATTTTGAGGTCAGAAGAAACAGCACAATCGTCTCCTCCATCACTATCATGAATATAAGTAATAATTCCTGTCGTAGGAATTCCGTCAGTATCATCCTCCTGCCAAATACATGTAGGATTTGCCCCATTAGTATTAGCATAAGAAATACCAAGGCCAGTTAATGCCGTATAAATAGGAGCATCAATAGTTTCATCATCATTAAGAATTAGACGATCCTGACGAGTTACAACGAGATTTGAGGCTACATCGAGCATCCCTCTAGGGGTGCTAGTTTCTATTCCGACATTCCCTCCCCCGATAAAAAGATCATAATCATTTTCTAATGCCATGTTTATAAATTTAGCATTTTTATTTCCCCATCCGAGATACATAGCTCTTTCATTGTTTTCATCTGACCATTGGATATAAGGCAATGCTGTATGATTCTTCATTCCTTTCATGGAAATTACATGTCCGTGTATATTAAATTGAGCCGCAGGATATCCATCTGCCACATCACCAACTCGCAACCCTGTTCCAAGAAGCAATGTGTCAGCCTTAACCAGATTATTATCTAATACAGAGAATCCTGCTTGATCGCTTACATCCACCACTTGATATTTGTACCAGAAAATTTGTTTATAATAGGCACGATCCCAACAAATCTCTCCAATATCTAACGATGGGATAGTTTTCGAAACATCAAAGAGTAATTCATCTACATCTTCAGGACATAATGGAGTTTGTGCTGTTAGCTCTCTTTCATTTTGATATTCATATTTTTTTGTTCCATTTATTTGGAATTTTGCACTTGGAGTAATAGTACCTATTCCGACATTTCCATTACTTCTTTTTATTGTCATTGCACTTAATAAGGGAGTCCCATCATCATTTTTTGCTTGAATAGTAAGGTCTGATCCAGTATTCGAAGTGTCCTCCGGAAAAGTAGTTCTGATAAGCCATCGAGTTAAACCATCTTGAGATGATATTCCATAAGACCCTCCATTTGGAACGGTCGATAAATCAAAATTAAGAGCTTTTACTGTCCCATCAACATCCAAATCAGCCACCGGACTCGTCGTCCCAATCCCAACATTCCCATTTTCTTTGATTCTTATCCGTTCAGTACCGCCAGTATTAAAGGTCATATGTTCTTCTCCTGAAACTTCATTTGGATAATAGCCAATTTGTCCTCGGGCACTTCCTGATGCATCTAAAAAATTAATTGCGGCCTGCCCAAAAGAATCAGGATCAGAAAAAGTTTGATGAGTTTTTATTTGAAGAACAGCATTTCCTATTCCATTATTTTCTAGCCTCATAACAGCCCCTTGCGTATCATAAATGTGTAACATTCTCTCTGGACTCGTCGTCCCAATCCCAATTCTCCCATTTTCAAGATCCGGATGCAGCAATGAACCAAGCCGACCATTTTCACTTTCTCCGGCAGGACTTGCCGGCCAAGCAATTGCCGACGCAGATGCAGTGATTACTAACAGACCGAAGACGATACCAAGATGTGATTTTTTCATGGATTTTTTCGTTTAGTATCTCATTTCATATTCATGAGACCGTAACAACTAACAGCAATCTACAGCATACAAGTTTTTTATACAAGTTTTTATCATTTTTTTTTGTGTGTGTGGGTAATTCCTTTTTTCGTGTGCTGGGGAATTCTCAAAGTGATGGCTTTTCGATTAATAAAAAATTTATGGTTCATCAAAGAAATATGTGATATAAATGACTGGAAAGTAGGAAAAACAAAATACAAACAGAAGCAAAATAAAAAAAACGTCATCCCGAATCGATGTGATGAGACTTTAGATCTATCAAAAAATGAGGGATCTTCCTATTAATACATGAGTAGAAAGGTCTAATTTCAGCCATCAAACCAATCTTCAGCTAAGTCTTTAAAGTAAGGATTTATTGTTCTTATAAGGACAAACTTCTTATTTCTATTCCATTTTTTAATTTCTTTTTCTCTATCAATAGACGAGATAATATCTCCAGGACCTTCGAAATAAAGTAGTTTAGTGACATTATATTTAGCACTAAATCCATCATAAGTATGATTTTTGTGTTGATATACACAACTTTCTAAATTGCTTGTTACACCAACATACAGAACTAATGTGTTACTGCCCATGATGTATGTAAATCCTTCTTTTGCCATTGTACTCAATATTATAAAGAAGATCCCTCATGTCATCAATGTTCATTTCAAGATGTTCCATCATTCGGGATGACGTGTTTTTTTTAAAATTTTTTAAGACATTCTCTTATGACTTAACACTCCCCAGCACACGAAAAAAGGAATTCCCCTACAGGAAGTTTAATGATGAAATATGCAAGATTGTATAGAAATTTTAGTGCAATATTTGGAAAAGGAATTATTGTTGATACCACACCTCTCCTCCACTGCCAGGGGAGGAATATAAATCCGCACTTTTCTGTTTATTTGAATTCTCCCCCTGGCAGGAAGAGCGAAAGGAGGTATAAAAAATATTCCAAACTAAATTTCCATGCCTCACGAACTTGCTATTCTCTGTTTTTCCATCCTAGGAGCCTGCCTTGGTAGTTTTTCATCACTCCTCATCTGGAGACTACATCATAATGAATCAGGAATCTGTGCTGGACGTTCACGATGTCCGAAATGCCAGAAAACCTTAACCGTAAAAAATCTCATCCCAATCATTTCATGGACCATCCAAAAAGGCACTTGTGATAAGTGTAAAAATCCAATTCCATTCTTTTACCCTCTGATTGAAATTATTTTTGCAGTAACTTTTTTCATATTTACTCAAAAATTCTTTGGAACGACACATTTTTATCCACTGATTTGTTCTGTGTTTTTTCTGCTTATTTTATTCTTTTACGACTGGTGGTTTTATGAAGTTGATGACAGGATTGCATTTCCTGCAATTTTACTTGCAGCAATTTGGACGTTTTTTCGAGAATTTAATTACGAACTATTTCTTATTGGAGGATTAATAGGATTTAGTTTTTATGTATTTCAATACTACATATCAAAAGGAAGATGGGTAGGAGCTGGGGACATGAGACTTGGATTACTTATGGGACTATTATTGGGATGGAAACTTCTTATTTTAGCCCTATTTACAGCTTATATTCTGGGACTACTGATAGCTATTCCTCTCATTATTTTCAATAATTATTCACGTAAATCGATCCTCCCAATGGGAGCCTTTTTAATTCCTGCCACACTAATCTTTTTATACGACGGAAATACGATTTGGGAGTGGTATTGGAATATGGTGATATAGTGTAAAAAGCCATTTATCATTATTTCAATGACCAGATTTTTCTTGATCAAATTCAATTCTCAATCTAGCATTATGATTCTTTTCTAATGCTTTAACTATGGCATGATAACTGGTTTCAATCGCCTGTTCTTCCAGGGTTTTTTTATCAGACTGAAATTTTAAATGAAAGGCTAAATTTTTAAGACCTGGTCCTAGTTTTTCTGAATCAGAATATTCATCGAAAAGCACTATTTCCTTTAGCATTTCAGAACTTTGTTGAGCCGTAGATTGAATATCTGCTATGAGTGTTCGTTCATTAAGAACTATAGAAAGATCACGATGAACTGATGGAAAAGGAGATATTTTTTTGTACTTTTTATCCACTTTTTTTAATTCTTCCAATAATTGCTCAGCATTAATTTCCGAAAAAACCAGTGCAGTATTTTTTTCTGGAACACATGAGGGATGTAATACTCCAATAGTTCCGATGATGATGTTATTGATAATAATCTGTGCAGACTTAGATGGATGTGCATAATAAAGAGGAACAGTATGCGGTTGAAATTCATAAGACAACCCCAAATGGTCAAAGAGCAAACTAAGATGATCTTTTTGAGTATAAAAAATATCGTTTTCATTGCCTCCGATAATTGCTGTCAAAAGTGAAAAATGCAATATTTCATCAATAAATGTTTTTGAATTAGGAATAAATACTTTTCCAAATTCAAAAAAATCTAATCGCCCATGAGTTCGAAGCTCTGATTCGATGTTTTTTACTTGGTTTGAAATAAGCGATCGCCTTAATGACGTATGTTCTTCAGAAAGCGGATTTGTGATTTTTATGTATTCATCACTTCCCGTAAAACCAGAATCTTTTTCATTAACAAATGAATAACCAAGAATTTCCATGTACCCATTTGCAGATATAAATTCTTTAATTTCCCATTCCATGTTTCTGAGTAAGTTTGGTTTAGGGGGTTTTATAGAAAGAGCTGGTAGCATTGGTGCAATGTCAAAAAATCCATGCAATCGAACGATTTCTTCTATTAAATCTTCAGCAATCGAGATATCCTTTGTTGCTCGATAACTAGGTGGAATAACATACAATTTATTATTTTCTACAGAAACACTAAAACCTAATGACTTCAGTTTTTGAGTGATTTCATCATCAGAAATTACAATTCCAGAATAAGTCCGAACCTTTTGGGGACATAATTCAATTACATCAGGTTTTGATGGGTGAGGGAAAACATCAGTAATACCTGTTGTGATTTTGATTTCATCTTCACCATTTGATTGCAGTAACAGTTCTGTCGCAGATAAAAGTGCTGGTCTACACATATATGGATCTAGGGATTTTTCAAATCGCATGGAACTTTCTGACCGAAGCCCCAGGTATTGTGAAGTTTTTCGGACAGTAAGTGGATCAAAATTAGCTGACTCAAAAACAACATTTCTGGTATCAAAAGTTACAGCAGAATCCCTCCCTCCCATAATTCCTGCAATAGAAAGGATTTTTTCTTCATCAGCAATTACGATATCATCTTTTGTTAGACTGTATTCAATATCATCTAGTGCTCGTACTTTTTCTCCATCCCGGGCCATGCGAACAATTATTTTTCCAGAAATTTTATCTGCATCAAATGCATGCATAGGTTGACCAAACTCTAGCATTGTCCAGTTGGTTATATCTACAACATTAGATATTGCCTTTATTCCCAAATTTTCTAAACGCACCTGAACTTTACAATTTGCTGGTTTTACTTTTACATTTCGAAACCCTATTGCACAAAACCGACGACATTTGTCTGTTTTAATATCGACAGGAAAATTTTTTTGATCTTTTGGTAGTACTACTACAGGCTCCGGTAAGACTAATTTTTTATTAAATATTGCCGTAATTTCACGAGAAAATCCTCTATGTCCCATCAGATCTGGTCGATGAGTCAGACTTTTGTTATCAATATCAAAAAGTATGTCTCGATACTCCGGACAAATTTCTGGAAGTTCTTTGCCCATATCTTTTTCGTCAAACATTACGAGGTTTGAATTTTTAAAACCAAGTTCGTTGTTGTCTACGATCATTCCATCTGATTTCACGTCCTGTATCTCAGTCACCTTGATTTTAATTCCCGATTTTAATTTAGCTCCTGGAAGTGCAATCGGATAGACCATTTCTTTTTTTACCTCATGTCTCGACCCAAAAACGATCTGTTTTACTCCCTGTGTTCCCAAATCAAATTTACCAATATGTAGTTTTTTCGCAGTTGGATGAGGCACAGAGCTAATCAACTTACCAGCATAGACATGCTGAAAAAAATCTCTTACATAAACAATCTCCTCTAATTCTGCTGTATGCAATGTAAGTTTTTCACCGATCATTTCCGGAGCTAGTCCATTAGTTTCGATAAATGGTTGGAGCCAATTGAAAGAAAGCTTCATTAAATATTATTTTTGAGAATAGATACAATATAAAATTTCAATAAATAGAAAATTAGATAAAAATAAAAATTAATTCACAACTCACAAATCGGTGTTCCAATTTTTTCTTCTAACCCCTTTGGTAATTCCCAAATTTCTCCTGGATGTTCATTTATAGGTGATAAATTTAATTCTTCCTGAGAACAGATCATTCCGTGACTGGCTTCTCCACGAATTTCTCGAATTCCAATTTGAAAATCCCCAGGAAATTCAGTTCCGATCTTTGCCACGGCTACTATTTGACCTTCTTTTATATTGGTTCCACCACAGAGGACTTGTGTGTCTTTTTTATCACCCAAATCACATAGTGTAACCTTTACCTTAGTAATACTAGGATCTTTATGAGAACGAATAACGAGTATTTTTCCCACTACAATGTTTGAATCCAAATGTTTTAATTTGGATTTATCCGTATCTGAAAGATTGAGATCTGTTTCCTTTTTAACTAATTTAGAAAATGGTTTCGAGATCATGTTACCAGCTTTTTCAAAGAATTTCATTGATTTTTAAATTACGTAACACAAAATACAGATATACTAGTAGAAATTCAAGAAAAAGACAATATTTTTTTGCATAAATAAAACTTTTTGCTACATTGCGTTCTCAATTTTAATAATATTGCACATGAAAATCTCAATGGCTTCTTCTCTCAAAAAAACTGATGGATTGTTTATATTTCTCCCAGAAAAAAACGGGAAAAAAGCTTTTCAAGACTTAGATGAAGTATTGAAAAAAGAAATATCTGATCGTTTTGCAGCAAAAGACTTCGAAGGAAAAAAAGGAGAAATACTTCAAGTGTTTCCCACTAATGTTTCAGCAAAAAAAGTATTACTGGTGGGAATGGGAAAAATGAAAGATTTGATTGATGTTCGTAAAGCTGCAGGAACAGCAATCAGAAAAGCAAAAAAACTAAAACTAGATCAAGTATCATTTATGATTCCAGACAACATCAACCCCAAAAGAGTTATTTCAGGTGCTATTTTGGGGAATTATGAATTTAAACTTGGTGATACAAAAGAACGATTCACTCCAACTCAAATAACAATTATATCGACCCAAAAATTATCAGAATCAGAACTTGCATCAGAAATAGCCATATCTGAATCCACTAACTTCACTCGAGACCTCATAAACCTTCCTCCAAATTTACTCACTCCCAAGCTGTTAGCCGATCATGCTCATAAAAAAATTGAAAAAGATGTAAAAATCTCTGTTTCAGGAAATAAAGAAATTCAAAAACTAGGGATGGGGAGCTTATTTGGAGTTGGACAAGGATCTCATGAGGAATCACAACTAATTGTCTTGGAATACCATGGAGGAAAAGAATCAGAAAAACCGTTGGCATTAGTAGGAAAAGGTGTTTGTTTTGATTCTGGAGGATATAACTTAAAACCGACAAATCACATAGAAGACATGAAATCAGACATGTCTGGAGCAGCAACTGTTTTAGGAATTTTTCAGTGGATAGCAAAAACAAAACCCAAAAAAAACGTAATAGGAGTCATAGGAGCGGTAGAAAATCTGGTTTCCGGAAATGCCTATAAACCAGGAGATATAGTCACAGCAATGAATGGACAAACTATTGAAATCACAAATACAGACGCAGAAGGAAGACTAGTTTTAGCTGATTGTTTACATTATGTGACAACCAAATTTAAGCCCGCTCAAATAATTGATATTGCCACATTAACAGGCGCCTGTATTGCAGCTCTTGGATACGAAATTACCGGAATCATGGGAAATGACAAAACCTTATTGGATCAGGTAAAAAAGAGTGCTAAATCTTGTGATGAACAAGTTTGGGAATTACCAATCACGGATCTGTTTCGAGAAAAAGTAAAAGGAGAAAATTCAGATTTATTAAACTGGACGGCCGGTGTTTCAGCTGGTTCTTCAATGGGTGGAGCTTTTTTAGAAGGTTTTGTAAAAAAAACACCATGGGTTCACCTTGATATGGGAGGAACAGCATTTAATGGAAAAGCCGGAAACGAACTATCACCAAAAGGTGCCACTGGTGCAATGATGAGAACTTTAAAAGGAATGATAGAATAGTATTATAAAAAAGAGTGGTTTATTCATGCCCAAGGAAATCTGTTGTCGTATCCAAAACTGCAGGAGCTCCTAATAACTCATCCATTTTTTCTATTATCTTATCTACAGGAAACCATTCTTGTTTTCCGCTTTCCATATCACGAATAATTATTTGACCTTTTTTAACTTCCAAGTCCCCCATAAGCAGAGTATAAGGCACTCCAAATTCAGTAGCCCTCTTTAATTGATCACTCATGGCAGTTTTTCCCAAAACGCCAACCGCATGAAACCCATGTTCTCTTAATTGTACTAAAATTGGAAGCGCATGTTTTTTAGCTACGGGCCCTGTTGCTGCTAAAAATATCTGAAGATCATCTTTATGAGGAACATCTAATCCATGTCTTTTCATGAGGTCTATCACCCGCTCTATCCCTGCAGAAAATCCAGATCCACCAAGATCAGGCCCTCCCATTTTTTCAATTAATCCATCATACCGTCCTCCAACCAAAATTTTATTATTATTTACTTTTTCTCGAAACTCAAACACCGTATGAGAATAGTAATCAATAGGACGAGTAAGCGAAAAATCAACAGTATAATCAATACCAAATGAATCGAGATACTCCAGAGTAGTTTCAAAAAATTGTTTTGAAACAGGAGCTAAAAAATCAGTCATTTTTGGAGCCATTTCAGCTAATATTTTTTCATCATCACTCTTGGTTTCCAGTAATTCCAAATACTTTTTTTGTTCTAATTTTTCTCTACTTTCGGGGGTAAGACTGTATTCTTTCCCTGCATAAAAATTTGCCAAAGCTTCAACAAACTTCTTTCTATCAGATTCAGTCCCTCTCGTGCTAATTTTTAATTCACAGACATCTCTTACTTTTAGATCAGAAAGAATTCGATGAGCTAAATAAATAAGTTGAGCATCTATTGAAGCATCTGTTTCTCCTACTACCTCCGCCCCAAACTGCCAAAATTGTCGTTGCTTTCGTACACCTAAACGCTCAAAACGATAACATTGTTCGATGTAATATAATTCAACAGGAAGTGGAGCATTCTGCATTTGGTGCTCAACAAATGAACGGACAATGCCAGTAGTCACCTCAGGCCGAAGCGAAAAATGTCCACCTGTTCGATCTTCAAAACTGAGCAGTTCTTTTTCTATTATTTCAGACTGTTTACCCATGGATCGCTCAAACAAAGCTGTTTCTTCAAATGAAACAGGTGAAATTCGACGAAATCCAGACTGCCGAAACCGATGTCTGATTACTTTTTTGAGAAATGTAAAAAAATCATGATCATCGGGTAAAACATCAACCGTACCACGTGGGGCTTTATAGAATTTTGGCATTTTTTGGAAATATTTAAAAAAATAATTTACCAGTCAAATACTTTTTAGCATACTTTTTAAAATATTGCAAGAAAAATAAGTACTTAATTAAAAAAAAATGAAATTATTATCTTTGTGAATTAATAATTCTCTCTATTGCCATAACACAATTACCGGGATCTATTACTGTAAGAGCAGGAGTTTTTGAAGGCATTCTTAATGTAGAGTGAATATCGATCATATATTCTTCTAGATTTTTAAAAGGAGGACAAGCCAATGTGATATTATTAGAATTCGCTGCTACAAACCCTGATAGAGCATTTGAACGCCCAGCAATAGTAACAAATATAGCTTTTGGATTTTCTGAAAACTTTCCAATAATTTCTAATGCCTTAATAGGTTCTTTGTGTGCAGATGCTACAAAAATCTCTACATTGACTCCTTTTTCGTGAAGAGGATCAACGATTTTAGTCTCTGCAAATGGAAAATCTGCCTTAGATCCGCAAATAATGATTACTTGAGCTTTCATTTTTGTAAAAGATTTGCTATAATATACACAGGAAGTATAAAGAACACCGTTGAAGAAGTAAAGAATAGATTAATATTTTTTTTTATTTTTATAATTTTATTTCAAATGAAATCTCTTCGTTATCTAGTTGCAGTGGCTGCTGGAGCAGCATATGGACTACTTTTTGCCCAAAAACCCGGAAAGAAATTTCGGGAAGAATTAAAAAAATCAGATACACCAGTAAAGACTTTTTTTAATGAGTGTAAAGAAGTAGACATGGAAGCCTTTCAGGTAATTTCTGAATGCGTAAAAGAATCTGAAGATCTACAACGAATTTTTGAGGTAGGCAAAACTCAATTTGCTGAAGCAAAGAATAAAGCTCGTCAAATGGGAGCAGAAGGAAAAGAAGCTCTAATTGCAAAGCTAGAAGAACTAGCTCATGATGCAGAAGAAACTGCAAAAGAGATAAAAAACTCCCTTGAGGAAAAAAGTGAAGAAGTATCAGAGAATGTAAAAACAGGAATGAAGACAGTTGCGAGAAAGATAAAGGAATGAGTGGTAACTATTCAACGCAACCTAAGGGATTTATTTTTTGGCGCTTCACGAAGGCGACCGTAGGGAGTCTTCGGGAAAAGCGCCTTCATCGCAAATATCAATCATAATAGTTACAACCCCCTTGCAGATGCGACAATAGTACATACTTCTATTGTGCCTGCTGAAATAGTTACGAAATGAGTTAAAATATTTTTATTTAAGTTGAAATTTGCAAAACAACTGATTGTTTCATAAAAAAATATTGACACAAAAAAAATGTTTCCTACACTTCTCAGGCTCTTTATTGAGATTATTACTTACCTAAATCATGGCTCCAGCTAAAAAAACAGATTCCAACGCAACAAAGAAAAAGCCGGCAAAAAAACGGGCTCAAGTAGTGAGTTCAAAGGTTCGTATTATAGTGAAATCCTTTGACTATTTAATCATAGATGAGGCCGCAAAACTGATAGTAGAAACTGCCGAAAGAGGAGGGTCTCTGGTTAGTGGACCAGTGCCTATGCCAACCAAGATAAAAAAATATACCGTTAATCGTTCTTTTTTTGTTCACAAAGATGCAAGAGATCAATACGAACTAAAAACTCATAAACGGTTGATCGATATCAAAGAACCAACAGCTCAAACAATAGAAGCTCTCCAAAACTTGGCTTTGCCAGCGGGAGTTGATGTTGAAATTAAAATGTTAAACGAATAGGATTGGTAATACATCACTTCGCTTTTAAGGAGTTTTTTAAATTTTCACCTTCACAAACCATGAAAGCTATTCTAGCACGGAAACTGCAAATGACTACTTTTATTGATCCGGAAACTGCAGAAGCAATTCCGGTAACATTACTAGAAGGGGCAGATGCAGAAGTATTACAAATAAAAACTATAGATAAAGAGGGATATTCTGCTGCTGTTTTAGGAGCTTTTCCAAAAAACAAACAGAAAAAGAATATTAATAAAAACTTTGGTCTTGTGTGTGAAGTAACGGTTGCAAATGAAAACGATATCAAAAAAGGAAGCAGAATTGGTCCGGAGTTATTGGAGGGGGTGTCCAATGTGAAGATATCTGGAACATCAAAAGGAAAAGGATTCGCAGGAGTTATTAAGCGTTATGGATTTAGTCGTGGACCAGAAACTCATGGATCACACCATCATCGAGAACCGGGATCGGTTGGAATGTGTGCAAAACCAGCAAGAATTATCAAAGGAAAAAAGATGCCCGGTCGGATGGGAACTGATCAGATCACCCTTCGATCTGTGAGCGTTATAAAAATTGATCTCAAAAATAATCTTATCGCCTTAAAAGGACCCGTTCCTGGGGCAAAAAATAGTTATATTATTATCCAAGAAGCATGAACATTGATTTATACGGTGCAGACGGAAACAAAAAGGGATCAGTCAATCTGAATCCAACTATATTTGAAGCTAAAATCAATCAAGATTTGATGCATCGAGCTATTGTACTTCGTGCTGCCAACCGTCGCCAACCAATAGCGCACACCAAAACCAGAGGGGAGATATCTGCAACCACTAAAAAATTGTTTCGACAAAAAGGAACAGGAAACGCTCGTCGTGGAGCGAAGTCTACTAATCTACTAAGAGGTGGAGGGGTAACTCATGGACCGAGAAATAATGTAAATTATAGCAAACAAATGCCCAAAAAAGAAAGAAGAGGTGCTCTTTTTTCTTCACTTAGTGTAAAAGCAGATGGTAAATCAATTTTTGCATTAGAATCATTTAGCGAGAAAACACCAAAAACAAAGACATTTGCAGCACTTTTGGAAAAATTACCAAAAGGACGAAAATATCTCTTTGTAGTTCCAGAAAATGATTTTGTTTTTATGCGATCTGCTGCAAATATTCCCAATATTAAAACCATCATGGTAAATTATATAAACCCATCAGATGTATTGATGGCAGATCAAATTTGTTTTTTGGAAAAATCTCTAGGAAAAATGGAAAAAATATTTCTAGAAGAGAACTAAACTATAGTTTATAGAAGAAAAAGACTTCATATTTTACGATTTTAGCTCAAATTATTATAATGACTGTAAATGTTACAACCGTCCTACGTCGACCAATTGTCACAGAAAAAACTGTAGCACAAAGTGATAAATATACTTTTGAAGTTCACAATGATGCCACAAAAGGAGATGTAAAAAAAGCAGTGAAGATGTTTTATGGAGTTGATGTAAAAAATGTAAACATGGGAAGAGTAGCGCCAAAAACACGGATGATGAATAAAGGAAAATCAATTCAAAAGCGAAAATTACTTAAAAAAGCAACTATTACCTTGGAAAAAGGAACCAATTTTGATTTTAATTCATTTAAATAGTTCTTTTTCTTTTTAAATATTTTCAATAATACAAGATGGCAATCCGAATATTAAAACCGACTACAAATGGACAACGTAATATGACTTGCGTTGATAAATCACATTTAACAAAATCTCCAGCAAAGAATAAAGCATTGTTGTCAAAAGGAAGAAAGATAGATGGCCGCAGCAATGGTACGATCTCTATCCGACATCGAGGAGGTGGAACGAGATCTAAATATAGAAAAATAGATTTCAATGGCACTGACCGATTGGGAATTGTGGGACGAGTAGATGGTATCGAATACGATCCAAATCGTTCGGCTTATATTGCTTTGATTGTTTTTGTGAATGGAGAAAAACGGTATCAATTAGCACATCGTAAAATGAAGGTAGGTGATAAAGTGATAACTAATGTAAAAGCCAAACCAGATGATGGAAACAGAATGCAATTGAAGAATATTCCTATTGGATTCCAGATTTTTAATATTGAAACATCACTAAACAAAGGTGGACAATTAGTAAGGTCCGCTGGAGGCTCTGCAAAATTAGTTTCTCTGGACGGAGATATGGCACAAATACAATTACCTTCTGGAGAAATACGATTAGTTCCCAAGACATGTTATGCTACTATCGGAGTACTATCAAACGAAGAACGATCTCTAGTAAAGGTCGGAAAAGCCGGAAAAATGCGACACCGAGGACGTCGACCACAAGTACGAGGAAAAGCCATGAATCCAAATGATCATCCACATGGTGGAGGAGAAGGAGGCTGTCCTATCGGAATGAAGTATCCTAAGACTCCGTGGGGTGCACATGCTCTGGGAGTAAAAACGAGAAAGAATAAAGTAAGTGATAAGTTTATTTTAAGGTCTCGGCATCGAGCAAAGAAGAAATAAAAAAAAAGAGCAAGACTAGGTGTGATTATAACCGGAGCTTGCTCTTTGAAAATGTTTGTCCTGTCTTGTTATAGATTAGCATTGCTGAAATCTTAGATTTCAATCTTTCGCCGTATTGTTCAGGAACTATTCTTCCCTATAATAACTGTCAGTTCCACTGTTGGTTTTTTTCCTTCTTTCCAAATTGTTTCATGTAAGCGGAGGATAGAACCTTGTTGATTTGGATTTTTTTTTACCATCCCTGTAAATCCTATTATTTCGACTGCTCTTCCATTTTTTGAGTAGAAACTCAGGGTATTATTTGAGAAAGATTGGAGACGAACGTCTGTTGTTTCCATGGTATAGTTCAATGGAAATGGACCAGCCGCCATGAAAGCCCCAATTACTATAACCGGCAGCACCAAGCTAATAATAAGAAATGCAGGTACATTTCCATCCCATAAAAAGGCGAGAATAACAGAGCCGAGGAATATAAAAGCAGATATACCTGCCAATTTTTCTAGTATCTTCCCCATCTTCGAGGTTTTAACTCTTTGATTTCCTACGATACTGAGTAGGTCTTTTTCCGAAAATATCATTTTGTTTGCTCCTAAGTTGGTGGAACATTGGATTGAAAAACTAACAACAATAATTCTATTATCAATTTTTCAATCCAATATTCTAGCAGACAGGACATCCGAACCAGATTCCTCCTGAAACAAAGAAAGTTGCTAAAAAGCAATAACCTATGCTATACAAACGAATCAAGCACAGATAGATGTCTGCTATATACGTATTTGCATTAATTCTTTTGAATGAATGCTATGACGCTGTAAACCGAATTGTAAAAGAGCAAAAATACTTAATCTATCTATATCATAACAACTTATTTAAAAATGTCAACCTTTTTGTTGTGAAAACTCACTGAGGTATTTTGGGTAATTCCTTTTATCCTGTGCCAGGTGGTTATGTAGAAACCAAAAAG
>CAZQFO010000027.1:0-15915 GCA_964592695.1 uncultured Candidatus Peribacteria bacterium | reverse complement strand
CGGCTTTCTGTTTTTTATTTGACCTTCGGCCAAAATTTAAACCGGACAATCATGACATTTGATAAATACTCACAAAGCCTACCTGCGCTTAATATCTTTCTGGTTAGTATTGCAGGCCTGCCACCCGAAGCTTTGCCCATGAATTGTGCACAACCGTCGTAGCTCCGGCAGACACCCTACCATTTCTGACTTGCTAAGCTCGTCGCAAAGCGTAGGGTGGCGGAGAAGAGGGGTCACTATTCGAACTTTTAAAAGAATTGAGAATTTTATATCAGAAATCAAATGTGAGAAATCAGATTGCGTTGGTGAAATTTTGGATGGATGAGTTCTAATTATAAATGCTAGAAATCCAAGTTGTATATTCTTGTTCTTGAGAAATTTGAAAGGCTATTGATATTACTGTTCAATTCTAATGCTTTCAAAGTATCGCTGTTTCTCTTCTGCATTTCTTAAAAAAACAATATCCTTAAGAGGAAAACCAACTGCTTCAATTTTATTAAGTGCATTTATTTTTCCATTTTTAGAATAAGTCCAAATAAAAACGATTAAAGACCAATCAAATCTTGCCCGACAATCTGTCGTCATATCAGGTCGATTTTTTCCTAAAAGATGATCGTTGAAGAATCTCTTACAACAACCCCAAAGACACGGCCATCGTGAATAGTCGAAAAAAATAATTGTATCAGCCTCTATTGCACGTACATCAATTGTACTTTCATAATTCCCATCTATAATCCATGTGTCTTTTTTTACGAGTTTCTCGACTCTTTTTCGAAAATCTTTCTTATCTGATTTCTTCCATCCAGGCTTCCAAAAAATCTGATCCAGATGGTGAAGTGGAATTCCTGTGAGTTTGTGAAGCTTTGTTGAAAAAAAGGATTTTCCAGCTCCAGGAGAGCCAATAATCATTATTTTTTTCATCTAGAATAGAACATTAAAAAATATGAATTAAAGTTATGACAGATGTGGGGATTCGAACTTACAAGAATCTCTTTTTTAAAATAGCCTTTCCCGATCCACTTTTGAAATATTTTTCCAGCTCACGAGCTTTTTCTTCAGTCTTTACGGCAATAGACATTTCAAGTGTCCAAGGAATTCCAAATTTTGTGGATTTGCATAAGCCCTCATTATGATCGTTGAACCTTCTTTTGAGGTCATTCGTAGAACCGATGTAGATTTCACTGTTTTTTGAACTTTGAAGAATGTAAACATACCACCAAGTATTCATGGAAGGAGCCTATCACATTTGATAACAACTTACAAAGTCCACCTACGCCAAAGGCTTCGGTGGACGCACTGCGCTAACAAATCGCTTCTTGTTCTTTCTTTTGAGTAATTGCTAAAACAACGCTCCTACTTTAGCTGGCCTGCCAGCCGAAGCTCTTTGAGCGCAGGCTGGCGGAGAAGAGGGGTCACTATTCGAACTTTTGCTCCAACTCAAAAACCTGTATCAAAAATACAAAGTTAGGGAAAAAATTCAAACAATTTCATTTTGGAAACACAATAGTTGCAAAAATAAAAAATAAAATCACAATGTATTGGGTATTTGATAAATATAAAAAAATGAATAAATGTACAAAAATCATTCTTTCCTTGTTTTTTCTTTTATCCCTTTTTGGATGTCAAAAAGACATTCAAGAGAAGCCAATATCTCAACCCCAAGTTAAAAAACAAGAGCGGCAATATTCAGTTAATGAGTACTTCCCGAAGGTGGATACTATTTTTGAGTCCCAGAATAGAATTGAATGGAGCAAGACTCTTGTTCTTAAATTTCCTCAAAAAATATCCACTAAGAACCTTTTTGAACACTTAAAAGTGTTTCAACTCATAGAAGGACAAAGAAAAAAAGATCCTGTGAAAATTGATATTGATACGAAGGTATCCTCCCAAAATTCCAATGTAAATCCTAAAAATCCAATTTCTTCATCCAGTGTTTATGCAGTTTCCCGCATTTCATGTGAAGGCGTTACACTGAAATTTTGGGAGGATACATACGAAGGATGAAATGGAGTTCTATATCCGTCCTGATGATACTAACGGTGAATGGACACATGACTATTCCTACGAAGTATTTTTACCAAAATCATTTTTTGGAGAAACTTTTACTTTTCTTGGGAAAAAAGCTCTAGCAAAAGATTTTTCAAATACTTTTCTTCGTCGCCCATCAGCTCCTTTTTATTTAAAGGATATGCAATGGACTGACAATTATTCAGACTTTCAATTCAAAGCACATGAATATTTAGATCGATATGAACTATCATTTTCTGAAGCTATTTTGAAGTACTCAAAAGAAGCAGTATCTATTGCGCCTCATAACGAGAATTATGAAATTGAGTTTGAAGGAAATAAAATTCTAATTTTTGGAAACTTTTCTCCAGAAGAAGAATACGCTGTGACGGTTGGAGACATACAGGATCGCTTTGGTCGTTCACTTCATTTTAATACTTTTAATCTTCCTCCGTCTTATATAAACAAGGATGAAACAAGACTGCTACGAACCCAAAAAGCAAAAACTTTCTTTTATACGCGTGAAAATCTACCAGAATTTGTTGTAAAAAGAGGGGGCGAGGAGGAGCGTAAAATGGTAGATATAACCATTTGTCGAATAAATTTAGAGGGCAATAGTGTTTTCAAAGAAACAGACATGGTTTTCAAAGACGTTGATAAAGAAGATCAATATAGATATGGTCGGATGGAGCAAGTAAAAGAGGAAGTTAAAAAGAAATTCAAATTTAAGGATGAGTTAACATCAAATGATTGTACCGAGAAAAAAACTATTCCTGTACAATTTGAGGAAAGTCGGATTGTAAAAATTGAAACAAGTGCATGGATAAAGGCCTTTTCTCAACCGCATGGAATATTTTCCATCTTTATGGAGGATGAAAAAAACCTAAATTACACAGCACGATATTTTGGAATTACAAATACGGCTCTTTTTTTGAAAAAAGGAAAACAAAAGGTTTTTGTGTGGGGAACAGATTTAGATGATAGTCGACCACTAAGGAACCTTCCGGTATATTTAAAAAATATTAATTGGTCTTTCCGAGGAGATAATCTTCCTAAAAATCCAAGTTATTTATTTGATATAATGTCTGCTAATCATTTAGGGGCAACAGACGAAAATGGGGCAGTTATAGCAAATTGGCCCGATAATGTATCATCTAATAATTTAGCAGCTATTGTTAGTACGGATGATCGTTTCGGAGTAGTCTTTTCTGAGTGGAATCAAGGAATAAATTCTAGAAATTTTCCTCTCAACAATATTACAGAAGATGATCGCTTTTTTGGAAAGCGGGATATTTTAGGACATATTTATACGGAAAAGTTACTCTATCGTCCGAACCAAAAAGTTCATTGGAAAGCTATTTTTAGAGAAAGAGATAAAGAAGATGCCACTTTGAGTTTTCCCGGATTTACGGAAGTTCAAATAAAAATTGAAAATGCTAAAAACGAACTATTGGTAGACAAGAAAGAACGACTTACCGATTGGGGATCAGTTGCAGGGGAAATCATTATTCCAAGTAATGTGCCATTGGGAAGACTATCAATTTCAGCAACCCCTATCCTTGACGGAGAGCTTGTTTCAAAAGCAGGTGTTTATGTCCCCCTAAAAATTGAAGAATACAGCCTTCCAAAATTCAAGATTTCAGTAGATTCAGAAAAGCATGATTATTTTTCAAATGAAGAAATATCACTTCAAGTAAAGGCTACTGAATTCACAGGAAACCCAATAGTTGGAGGGAGTGTGAAATATCGTCTTCTTGCTAGACCGTTTTATCCTACAGACACTGAAGATACTGGATTTATTTATTCAACAGAAAAAGGACGATTTGCAAGGTCTTATCGAACTCAAACCATTCTAAGTAGTGAACAAGAGATCTCTCCAGATGGATTATCGGTATTGCGTATTCCTTTAAAAGAAGGGTTTACAGAAGACACGGCACATTCATTAAGTTTGGAACTAACCGTTGTTGATGATCAAGGGCGTGAAATAGGAGAAACTCTCTCCTTCCGACGATTTCAAGCATTAAATGAAAACGACCATATACTAGGACTTAAACTTCCTAAGAAATTTATTTCTTTAAAAGATGCTCTTGAATTTGAGTTTGTATCCAAAAACTATCAATTAAATAGAATTCCCAATCGTCCCTTGAGGCTACGCATTTCTGAGAAAGTGCAAAAATGTCAAAAAGAGGAAGCCTTTCTCAAAGGAGAAATTAATCGTTGTGAAGTAGTAGAGAATGAAATCATTTCCGAAAATCTAAAAACAGATGAAAACGGAGGAGGATTCTTTAGTCATGATTTTGAAAATCCGGGGAAATATATTTTGGAATTGAGTAACGGTGATAAAAAAGTTTCTCAAACCATCTGGGTAACGTGGAAGGACATTCCTCCGGCAGTAGATAGAAAAGATGATAGATATTTAGATTTCACTCTCGACAAAGAATCTTATGAACAAGGGGATACCGCAAAATTATTTATTCATGCTCCCTATCCGAAATCTACAGTATTGCTTTCATTTGAAGCGAATGATGTGATTGAGTACGAAACTATCGAGCTGGAAACTTCTGCTTTGGAATATGATATTTCTGTGAAAAATAAGTTTATTCCAAATATCTATGTTAGTGCCATTGTAGTGGAAAAAACCAATGATAATCGTATTCCCGATTTCAAAATTGGATATGTAAATCTAACATCAGATGTACATTCCAAAACGCTAAACATTGAGCTGGAAACAGAAAAAGAAGTTTATCGTCCGGGCGAAGAGGTACAGCTTCAAATTAAAACTACGAATCAGGAGGGGGAAGGAGTTGAGGCAGAAGTGTCCATAGCAGCAGTAGATGAAGCGATTATTCGTTTAGGAGGACAGGTTGATACTCGATTTCTACGAAGTTTTTACTCCAAAAGACTCTTATTTGTAGATAATGCATTTTCTTTGGTAGGGCTTCATCACGATCGTTATTTTGCAACCTACGGTGGAGCTGGAAAAGGAGGGCTTTCTTACGATGTTCCAGATGTGAGAAAGAACTTTGAAGAAGTAGCCCATTACGATGCTTTTGTGAAAACAGATACCAATGGATCGGCCTCCGTTAGCTTTCTTGTTCCCGACAAGCTAACGTCTTATATTATTCTGGGTGCAGGAGGCTCACAGTATAAGCATTTGTTTGGTTCATCGGAACAAATGATTTCTGTACAAAAAGATTTCTTTGTTGAGCCAATAATTCCTAGATTTTTGAGAAAAAATGATGAACTTACTATCAATGCGAGAGTTTATAATCGAACAGAAGAAAAAGCTGAAGTTGGAGTGCTATTTGAGTTTGAAGGAGCTGAACTCCTCGATGACAATGCCGAAAAACGAAAAACGATCCCCTCTAAATCCACTGGAGATTTTGAGTATCGAATAAAAGTTTCTGATAATGCAAAAAAGGCTCAACTGACTTTTAAAACTGTTTCTAATACAGGAACAGATGCTATTGAGCTCTCTCTTCCGATTTTAGGTTACGATCTCTTTTCAGAAGTTGTTGATAGCGGGCTGATTACCAAGGATCAAGATAATCTTAAATTAGTCCTTCCTGAATATATCTCTCGGGAAAAAGGAATTCTTGAATTGGAGGTTTCAACCTCTGTTATTACAGCATTAAAAGGAAACTTAGCTAAGCTGGTTCGTTATCCTTATGGTTGTGCAGAACAAACTATAAGTTCCACTGTTCCAAATGCTATTTACTACAATTTGCAAAAATTATTGGAGGAAGAAGATGAAACGGCTAAAGCGTACACATTGGCGGGAATCGAGAGACTAAAAAAATTCCAAACTCCAGATGGAGGCTTTGCTCTTTGGCAAGGAGCTGAAAATTCATCTTCGTACGTTTCTGCTACAATAGGAGAAGGATTAGTACTTATAGAAGATTCTGGATTTGACCTGCCAAGTGAAATGAAAGAACAGTATCTCGATTATCTAACAAAAAAACTACAATCCAAAATAAATTCAGGAAACTATCAGAGCGGTCGTCTCTCGGAATCAGAAAAACTAAAATTTGCTTTCATCGCAGCAAAACTAGGGAATGACATGAGTTTCTTGAAATTCGTTGATATGTCCTTTTACAAACTGCCTGTTCTTTCTCCAAAAGATAAGGCACGTTTAGCTGAAATCTATTTATTTGCCTTGAAACAGGATTCCAAAACTAAAAAGGAATTAATAAAAAGAAAGCTTGAAATAATTTCGGAAAATTTATGGCAATCAATTGAAAGCAAAAAAATAGATGAGGAGACACTTTTTGTTGTAGAAAATTCAAGTGGATATGGACGATTTTCGAATCGAGTTTCTGATTTAGCAGAAATATTTACGGTGCTCGTAAAGCTAGATGATAAGAATCCTTTAATCACGGCCCTACTTGAACAGATTCAAAATCCTTCTAGCAAGAATACTTATTTTTCATCTTACACAGAAAGGACTCGGTTCTTGGCTTTAAAAAGCTACTTTGATCAAACAAGAGAAGAAAAAAAGACAGCATTAAATATAGTTCTAAAAATTGGAGAAAAAGAATTTCCATTGGAAGTGGACTCTTTCAATACAGAAACGCTTACATTAGATTTATTAGAAGTGTTAGAGAAAGAAAAAAATGAAATAGAGATTTCAGCATTCCTTAAGAATGACGAATCTTTCTATATCAACTATAAATCAACTTATTACGTTGATGATATTTCAAAAATGCAACCTACGGAAAATAAACTAAAAGTATGGAGGAATGTTAAGTATGGAAATGGTGAAAAAGTGAAAGATTTTTCAAAAGCAAAAGTAGGTGATATTTATTGGGTAGATCTTCATATTGAAAACCCAGAAAGAAAAAATCAAATAGTAGTTTCTGACCATCTTCCTTCAAACTTTGAATTTATAGATACTCCTGAATATGCGGATGGATTTGAGCGGCTTGAGTTTAGAGATGACCGGCTAGATGTCTTTCTCAAAGAAGGGGTACAACAAGTTTTTATTGGCTATAAGGTTCGAGTAATTTCTGAAGGGGCCTTCCATTGGCCTCCTGCAAAAGGTGTGGCTATGTATGAACCAGGAATTTCAGGAAGTGGTCAAGGACGAATGGTTCATATTGATTCTGAATGAAAAATATTCATCAAATAGTATTTAAAAAATATAAGAAGCTCTTTTCAATAGGGCTTCTTTTTCTTTTTTTAGGATTTTTTATTTGGACTGTTTATCCAGTAATTTTTTTTAACGAAGACCAATCATATCAAAGTGAAAATTCGATTGTAACAGATAGGAATGGAAACGTTTTTTTCACCTTTCCAAAGCCCCAATATACATATCAGAAAAATGCAAATTTGAACGAAATTCCTCAACTTCTAAAATCTTTGATTGTATGGAAAGAGGATAGACATTTCAATACCAATTATGGAATTGAATTTATTACTAAATTAAAACTTTTTGGAGAATTTATTCTAACAGGAAATATATCGAGAGGTGGTTCAACTATTACAGAACAATGGCTGAAGAATAAATACTTCTTGGATCAGAAAAGAACATTCCTTCAAAAGTTGAGAGAGTTATTTTTAGCTGGATACTTTTCTATAACCATCCCAAAAGAAACCATTTTGGAAGAGTACTTGAACCATATTTATTTTGGAAACCTTGCTTATGGAGTGGAGATTGCTTCTAATTTTTACTTTCAAAAATCTGTATCGGAACTAAACCCTATAGAGCAAATATTTCTAGTATCTCTGATTTCCAATCCCTCAGTACTTTACAATGAAAATTGGAATTTTACTGAAAAGAAACAGTTTTATCTTCAATTAGCTCACGAAAAGAAATGGATTTCTGACATAGAATTTGAGGAGTTTTTGACATACAAAATCAAATTAGATCCACCTCGAACGAGGAGGACTGATAAAGTTTTTTTTGTTGAATTATTACAAAGAGAAATTCCTGCATCTTTTTCTCCTAAAAAAGGAGGACTTATATTTGAAAGCTCACTAGATATAAATATACAGGCTGATGTTAACAAATTCATGCAAGAGACTCGATACATTTTGAGAGACAAAAAAGCAAGAGACCTAGGAGTCGTTTTGATGAATGGAAAAACAGGAGAAATCTTATCGCTTATCGGGTCTTCTAATCCTGAAAACAAATTCTTTGGTCACATAAATACTGTATTACAGAAGCGACAGATCGCCTCTACCATAAAGCCATTTCTCTTTTATTTTTCCTTTTTGCAGGGAGTCTCCCCTGACCATGTCATCCTAGATGCTGAAAAATCATATCCCGTAAAAGGAGATGAAGGTATGTATCGTGTTAGGAATTTTAATGGTTATGAATACGGTTTGGTGTCTGTTGCCGAAACACTGGCAAATTCTCTAAATATTGGGTCAGTTAAATTACTGAATCACGTTGGGGTAAAAAACTTTTGGAGTTTCTGTAAACAGATTGGGTTTGATTTTGAAGAAGATTCCGAGTTTTACGGTTTATCTTTGGCTTTGGGGACACCTAATAATAGTCTATTGAATCTAGTAAGTAATTATTCTTTATTTCTCAATCAAGGGCGTGCCAAAGTTGAGCCTCAATTTTTGAAAAAAATTATAGACACAAAAACAAAAAGGGTTTTATATAAGGCTCCAAAAAAGATTAAGGCTCTTGATTTTGGCGATCCGGAAAAACAAAAAGAAGTTAGTGCACAAATTGTTGGGATTCTGAGTGATGAAAATTTAAGACAAAGAAGTTTTGGTTTTAATTCCATTTTTAACGATGGGAAAGGTATATCTTATAAAACTGGTACCTCTGCAGATTTCCACGATAATTTAGCTATTGGATTTGACAAAAAGCTTATTGTAGGTATTTGGGCTGGAAATCTGGATAATGAAAAAATGGACGTTCTCAGTGGTATTGAGGGGAGCGGCCCCCTATTAAAAGAAATTATAAAAAGTCTTGATATGGAAAAAGAAGCTGCTTCTCAAATAAGTCCAATTAAAAAAAGCAAAGAAAACTTCTTGATTGAAGAAGATTTCTATGAAGCTTCAAAGTTCTTAGATTGAATTACCTTCATCCAAGGAAAAGCAATTTTAATCGCCACAGAAGAAAGTAGTTCCTCACATCCCGCACATCGATATTCTGCAGAATTTGGAATGTTTGGAGTAAAATGCTTTATCGTCTTAATCTCTTCATTACAAGACTGACAAATCAGCCCCACAACTGCATGAAAGTTTTCTTTTAACGAAGTCATCAGTCGGAATTGTGCGAATAAATCGAAAAAACTCAAGATTTCAACTGCTTCTTCGCTCGTCTCACAAATACGTCCTGAACCAACATCAACTGTTTCTGCATCGGTTTACAATCAGCTGGATCATTCGGACAATTGGCAGATAAAACGGCACAAGTTGTTTCCACAACTCCTTGTTCTTTCAGAGCTTGATCAAGTTGTTCCTCTTCCTTTGTTTTTGGTGGCTCCTCAAGTTTCGATTTCATTTTTCTGTATTCTGAAAAAATTTAAAAAGAAAGGCATAAATCAAACTTGCTTGCCCGATACAAAGCAGAACAAACTCCTCAATTTGGAATCGCAGATATTCCTCCACAAAGAGTTCATATCCGGAATAGGAAATTCCCAAAAGAATCGCAAAAATCACAAGTCCTCCTCTCGGAGAAGCCCCAAGTTTCTTCGCCATTTGGATAAACCAAGTGATAAAAAAGGCGATAGCCGTTGTTGTTAAAGTTTCCATGATGATAAAAATTAAGAAATAGTTTTTTTGGTTTTCATTTTTTCCTCTAAAAATCGAATTGTTCGAGCTGTCACCACGGCCAATTCCGCTCGTGTTACCGTGTCAGAAGGTCTAAATTCTCCATTCTTGAATCCCTTCATTATCTTTGCTTCTTTCAGATCTTTTATGTCCTGAGAAAACCAAGCATCCTTTGGAACGTCTTTAAACGGTTTCTCTGCAAGCGGTTGCACATCAGGAAGTTGCACCGTAAAAAGTCCTCCTACAAATTTGAGGACTCCTTTCGCAATCCCTTTTCCAAAACCGTTATCTAATTCAGGATCAGAAAGCACTCGTACATCCCACACGTTATCGATAAATCCGCATTCAATTAGAACTGCCAAAGGTTTCGTTTTGTGAATGATCCCCAAAGAACCCCACCGATTCAGAAACTCGGATTTTGTGCCTCTGGTTTTGAGTCCTGTTGTCTCAGATATTTCTTTGGCAATATCTGTTCCAAGGCTCATCGATATTTTTGAGTTCCCGAAGTGCCACGCCTCCACGCCTGCTCCTCCGCCGGAGTTCACGTGGACGGAAACAAGGATTGAGTTTGTACCGTTGTAATCGTTATCTTTACAGACTTGGTTCACCTGCTTTATTTTCTGATTCAGATTCAGTTCTTCATTTACACCAATGTCATAAACTGCACATTGGCTCAGATCATTTTGAGACTTGAGATATGTGACGGTTTCCTGAGCGATCTCCACGACCTCCGCTCGTTCATTTGTATTTTTTCCAACAGCTCCAACATCTCTTTTCCCAGAGGTGCTTTTGCCGTGTCCAGCCACAATGAAGATGGCTTTCAGATCTGATTTTTCCATGATTAAAAAAGTTAAGAATTAGTTTTTATTAACGAAGCTTTGGAGAGTTCCACCGAAATCAGCTCCTTGTTCTTCGAGTCTTAGTTTTACGGTGTCCTCTGCATAATCGAGTTGTGTGATCAGCATGTTGTCGATCAGTACATTCGAGTCTTTTCTGTAGTTCATGACTCGACAGGTGTCTCCGGCTCGGATTGATTCGAGGTCGTAGGCGTTGTTTATGGTCAGCGTAGTAGCGACTTTTCTGTCTTTGCCTTCTGCCACTTTCTGATCAGCAATTTGTTGAGCGGATCCCGAATCGCTGTTGGAACTTTCATCTACATATTGCTCACGTTTGCCATAGGCATTGATCGAAGTGGTATCAAAGGAATTAGCCGTTCCCCCCGAATAAGCCACGGTCACGTCATTGGTGATCTTTTCGATGGAATGAGGAATATCGAAATCCTGAATATCCTTATCAATCGTGAATTTGTGAGTTGCAGTTGATAGCTTGTCCTGAAAAATTACATCCCCACTTTGATCCACTTTCCAATACCAAGATCCACCTGCCAATTCCACGCATTTGTTTATGGCTCTGAGCCACGTCATTTTCTGGAACGTGAAAGTAACATTTGTTCCAACTGTATCCACGTTATCTCCCACACTGATCCAATTAGGATATTCTGACTGGTGGTGCGTAATGATGTCATTCACGATTACAGACGGATCGACATCTGTCTGAACCACGTCAAAGTTGGCTCCGTCTTTGTAGAGGGATAGGTTGAGCAGTGAGGCAAGCCCCAAAACCGTCATCTGAATGCCATCCGTTTTTCCTGTGACTTTCGAGATCCATCCTGTGTAGAGGAGAGATCCTTTTGGATAGATATTCGTGATGGCGTATACCTTCACAAAATTAAACGGACTGAAGTAATCAGGGAAATCATCGAAGTCGTATTTCAGATCGAGCATAAGTTCTTGCTGACCACCATTAATAATCTCAGAAAATCGGATCTTATTTTTCCGTTTCCCACTATCAACCACGGAAATAAAATTTCCGTTTTTGTCATAGATTTTGGTGTTATATCCTTTGTTCATTTTGTCTGATTACCCGACTACGAGCATTTGAGTATTATAAGATCGAGAACTCGCATGACTGCGGTTCATGGTCACTGTCAGTTGGGTTGGCGTGGCATCTTTTACCGACACCAGCGTTATGCTTTCCGATCCGGCGTAATAAAGATAATTATGGGAGAAATAGATCGTTTCAGCTGGATCGAATGTTCCATACCACGGTTGATTCTGATTGGAACTCGCATTAGCCTTTATCATTACCCATTTAGGAACTCTCCCCAAGCTGTGAGAAACCACTTTGTCGAAATTCCCAGAAGAAGCCGGAGAAGATCCGGAAAGCGTCACAATATCCACTTTTGTGGCATCGTCCGGAGAAACAAAGTCATTGAAATCCAAACGTCTTTCTATTTTGGAATCACTTATAGCAAGACCTACCGAATACGCATTTGAAGAAGTAGTGAGATTTCCCGAAGTGTTTAAGTAGTATTTCTCTCCCTGTGTCAGCGATAAAGCGACATTTGGGCATCTCGCACAGTCGATCTTTGCTTCTGCTCCCTCAGCATAGGTACCGGTTGCAAATCCCATCAAATCGACTGACTTTTCATAGGTAGTGCTTGTTTTCATGGCCATCGCACCAGCTCCTCCGGCAAAGTCCGACCATCGTGCCGGATAGGTACTTCGCCACGTCCACGTACTGCTTCCATATTGTTTCACTTTGAAAAACGAAGTGTGCGTGTTATTCCCGATTCCCAGTTTGTAGTAATTGGACGTGCTGAGACCTCCGACCCGCTTCACTCTGACGTGGTAAACAACGCCTTTTGTCAGAGTGAAAGCTCCGTCAAAAGTAAAGGATTTATCGGTTGCGGATGTGGTCAAACTCGATCCAGTAAAGGTACTCGTGGCATTCGGATCTGCCAGTGTTCCGCTCGGATCTCCTGAACTGTCGGTTTCTATGCGGACGGTTATGTTGTCGGTCGGCGATCCGTTTTTGGCCATTGCTATTTTCATGGAAGAAGCTGACACGCCTGTTCCAACGACTCGGAACGCAATCTCTTCATAACTGGCACTGTTGTATCCGAAGTAGCAGTATCCGGTACTGATCGTCACATCTGCCAGCAGAGACGGTGTGTCCATAAAAATCCCTTTTCCTTCGGTAAGCGACTCTCCGGCAGGGAGTAGGGCTTCATAAGGAGCGGTTGCTCCTCCTACCTGAAAGTTATCCGAAACCCATTTTTTCGTAGCGGCATCCTGATCGTTGACCGGGTCGGCCACGTCTTCGATATTGTTCGAGTTCATGTCGAGGTTTCCGGTCATGCCGACCGATCCGTCTTTTTTGAGTACCTCGCTGTTTTCCGCTTTTTCTTCGAAGAGTACCGCAATGGAGTCTTGCAGACCTTTGAGCAGGGATTCTCCCATCAGGAGCGAAATATAATCGTCTTTTGCAAAAGGAAGTGCGGACGTGCTGGCGTATCCTCGCTGTTCCACATAAATCGTATCAGTACCGTTATCCACGTATTTGATCAACACATTCTCAAAGGTCGTGATACTTCCCGATCCATCCCGTTTATTCAGCGTTAATACGCATGATCCGATGGCAAATTCATCCGAATTATCCCACGTATTTCCAATTCCTCCTTTTAAAATAGTGGTCGTTAAAGAATCGGTATTTATAGCAGTTACTTTTGCACTTGATCCGTCTGTAATATTCCGGATAAAAAAGTCGGCATCGGTTATTCCGATCGCTGACAATTCCGCTTGGATTCCTGTGCAGTTCAAAGTTGTAGAAGTTCCGCTACTTGTGGTGGTATCTTTGTGGCCAGTCGGGAATTCATCTCCTTCTCCAGCATTGAGGAGAAATGTCAGTGTACTGGCATCGATGGAAGCAAAGAGCTGTCCTTCTGCATTGTTTTTTGATGATAGTATTCTGTAATCCATGAGAAAAATAATTAAAGGTAAGAATTAAGATGAGCAACTGTGAGAGCGTAAGAAATTGCCGTTCCGGTAACGGTTATCGAATAAGAATTCACGCCCTCCTCAAACGTTAAGAAATCCCCGTCAAAATCGATGGGAGTAGAATTCTTTTTGACACTGAGTGTTTCCGAATCGATCACAATCACATCTCCGGCAGAGATAGAAGCCGTAATCTCGATTTCCTGTCCTGTAGTGTCGTTTTTGACGTTTATCTTCGTGACATCGGTTGCAGAGGAAACGATCAGAATGAACTGAGGACTCGCATCCGCTGTTCCGCTGTTGGTTTGTGATTCGAGAAAATTGAGGAGGGAGACACTGTGAAAGTTCGAGGTGTAATCGGTATCTGTTCCGAAAGGCGTTAAACACTGAAAACGAAGTTCAACCGGACACCACGCAATGTGATAATTCTCCTGTCTCTGGAAATCCATTTCCGTACAAGTTGCCTTGAATCTTCTTCGTGATCCATCGCCACGCTGTATATCGAGATTACCGTTTTGAATCTTGAGCATTTTCTTCATAGAATCGATCAGAGCATCAAGTTCTGTTCGAGAGTCCGCAATCAACGTTCCTCTAAGCACAATCTCATGCACATCCCAATAATCCGATAGCACAAGTCTTCCATGTCGGTTAGGTCTGTTCTCCGTTTGGAAGAGTCGATTAGGACTTCTATCGTAGATTGGGGTATTCATGACGATCTGTGTATTTTGGAGGGATAGATCTTCAAAACGAATCGGCACATCAGGGAGTCCTCCCATCGAAACGATGGGAATCTCATTGAGAAGCGTTGTATTAAGAAGTCCTTTATTGAACATTATTTATCCTGTTAGAGATTGAAGTTGTATCCGTCTTGAGATTTTATCGATGAGGGATTCCGCTTTGTCTTCTGAGTCAAATGTTCCTTGGATGTGGAAGTTCACATTTTGAGTTGGAGTTGTGGTTGTGACAGGATTTGCGGAAGACTGTTCTTTTTGGTTTGAAGAAATATTTCTGACTGTTCCAGAAAGAGGTTTAAATACTCCGTTAGAAGTAGGATCCACCGCTCCAAACTGTCGTCCGACATCAGCAAGACTTCTATTATCTTTCCCTTCTTTTGGAGCGGTGATCGCTTTTATTTGCAGAAGCACTGAACGTAATTCCTGTAGTTTCTTTTTCATGGAATCTACGGTCGATTGCGTGTTAGAAAGTAGGATGTTGAAGCCATTAATCATCGATTGCACCATCATGTCGTGTGCAAATTGCACTTTCTGCATCTCTTCAATAAATCCGTTGAACTGGTCGTTCATGGTTTCAAAAGATTGAACATGAACCACTTTCATTTCTTCGGTATTGGTGGTGAAGAAATCCTTGATTCCGGACCATGTATTCTGAAGTGATTCAGATATTCGAGAGAAGATCGATTGAGACTCAGCTTCCATACCTGTGAAGACTTCACTGAAATTCTGAGCTGTTTCTCCCCACGTTCCCGAAAGAGTATTTTTTATTCCCTCCCACGTATCCTTTGTCGTTCCGGAAATAGCTGTGAATAAAGCCGAAGACTTTTCTTTCACCGACTGCCACATGCCAGTCGCTTTATCTTTTACTTTTGCCCACCACGAGCCTTCACGGATAGCTTTGTAGGAAGATTTGAGTTTTGCTGTGGTGGCATCCCAAATTGAAGTGAACGTACTTTTTGTTTTCTCCCATGCCGATACACCAGCATTGCTGATGGACTTCCAGATCGTTTCTGCTGTTTTGGAGAGTCCTCCGAATATGCCAGAAAATGACTCAGAAATTCCTCCCCAAATAACACTCAGAATATTTGCAGTGGTATTCCAAATTCCTGAAGCCGTTTCTGACATTCCAGAAAAAATTGTTTCACCTTCAGTTGCCATACCTCCAAATATCCAACTGAAGAAATCCTTGATTTTTTGCCAGACGGATTTGAGGAACTCGAATATACCATTCCAAATTGCCTTTATAGTGTTCCAAATCCCACTAAATACGACAGAGATCGAAAGACTCAAAGCATCAAGACTTATCGAAAATACGCCCTTGATCGCTTCCCAAATTTGAACGAAAAAATCTTTGATGCCGTTCCACACTCGTTCACCTGTCTGTTTGATCGTTTTCATGGCTCCCTGCCAATCTCCACCAAGCACTAGAAGAAATGCTTTCAAGGCTCCAATGATTAATCCAAACGTCACATCAAAAACCGCTTTGATGGCTCCCCAAACAGCCTTCGTGACTGCAGAAATTTCTTCCCAATGAGATCGAATAAAGTCAGTAAGGGACTTAGTAATAAATAACTTACCAAAATAGAAAAACCGAGTAGAATGAAGAA
>CAZQFO010000026.1:0-16438 GCA_964592695.1 uncultured Candidatus Peribacteria bacterium | reverse complement strand
CGCTCGTACTTCCTTCGAATAGCGGGAGAAAAAGAGTGACAATACTCGGGTTCATCAATGCTATTAGCCTGACGTTTTCAAGTCTTGTTACAGAAAGTAATGCTGATTATTATTCAAATGAAATGGCACATCGAGAACTGCGGGCGGACTATCCCGACAACAAAGAAATTATAGTGATTCAGGATAACGCGAAATATAATCATGCGTTTGCCAATTCGGATGCCGCAAAAGAACTCAACATCACCTCGTTCTTTTTGCCCTCGTACAGCCCAAATCTAAATCTTATTGAACGTCTTTGGAAATTCATGAAAAAGAAGATCATGAAAAACACTTACTATGCGACTTTTGAACTTTTTTGGGAGGCGATTCTTGCTTTTTGTGGAGACCTTTCTTTATACGAAAAAGAAATTGAAAAAATATTTAGTCAAAATTTTCAAATTCTAAAAGCGGCTTAGTATATGATGATGAAGATGTTGACATACTAAAATCTATTCCAGGAGTTGGGAATGTTATTGCAGCTGAAATTGGTGATATTGAAAAATTTAAAAACCGAAAAGCTTTAACGGCTTATGCTGGTTTGGATCCCAAATTAAACCAAAGCGGCACGGTTAATTCGACAGGAAAATTAACCAAAAGAGGATCAGGAACTTTGAGATATTTTCTTTTTATGGCTGCTCATTGTAATATTTGTAGTAGTTCCGTTTTTGCAAAATACTATCAGAAACATAGAAACAATGGACGTTCATACAAACAAGCTGTATGTGCTACGGGGAGAAAAATACTAGAATTAATATTCGTTCTACTTTCTCGTCGCAAACCTTTTGATGCAAACTTTACTCAAAATTAATCACAATTTATAATTTTGTCATTTCTTTAGAGCGTAACACTTGATTACTTTTTTTGTTCATGATTTGTAATTGTTTAGGATATCCAAATTTTAGAATGTGGGGGAGTAATTACGAGTCTATTTTGTTTGTCATTATATTTTTTTGTTAAAAAATAGTTATTAAAAATTTATTTTCCCTCATGATAATCCTTCTCAGCATTCACCTGCCAGATATTATCCTTCGTTTTTATTCCTTTGACTACATTTTCCACAGCTTCCATCGCAGATAGCATGGAATGATCTTGGTTGTTGTACCGGTGCATTCCGTTTCTTCCTATAAGAAATAAATTTTCAATTGTATCTGTGAAATCTCGAATTCCCTGAAACTGATCAAATGTCCCAAAATATGCTGGGTAGGCTTTTTTCTGACGAATAATGGTGGAATCAATAATGTCTCTTTTATTAAGAATTCCCATCTTTGCCAATTCTGCAATCCCAATTTTTATAAACTTGCTATCACTTTTATTCCACAGTGAATCACCTTCATTACAAAAATACTCTAATCCAATCCATACATTATTGGAATCTGCTACCATATACGGACTCCAATTATTAAAAATCTGTAACCGACCTATTTTTACATCATTTTCCTGGATATAGATCCAGTTGTCAGGGATAATATCGTTCACTGTTTTCTGGTCGGATTCATTCTTGATTTTGAGTTTTTTACAGAGCAACCCTACAGTGATAAAATCCCGATATTGTAATCCATTTGCCACGTGACGAAGACTTGGAGGAAGTTTTCCATCGAATCCATTTATTAGTGATTTTATCGGCATGGACGAGAAAACATAATCGGATTCAAATTCTATATATTTTTTTGTTTGAGCATCTATGGCTATTATTTTGGACACTTGATTGTTTTCAATTTTTAATTTTACCACCTGACAGTTCATAATTATTTTTCCCCCTTTTTCTTTAATAAGATTAGTTGTTTCTTCCCACATTTGTCCTGGACCAAACTTGGGATATAGAAATTGTTCAATCAGACTTGTCTCTATATTTTTTTGGGAAATTGAATAATTGGGAGCAATTATTTTTCGAAGTGCATGAAAAATAGCTCGTCGGATAGAAACTCCTTTTATTCTCTGTGCTCCCCATTCTGGACTAATTTGGTTACATGGTACTCCCCATACTTTTTTTGTGTAATCTTTAAAAAAAGTATTATACAAAAATGTTCCAAACCGGTTAATAAGAAAATCTTCCAGAGTTTTTTCTTTTCTTGGAGGACATATTTTTTTCCATGCCAGACTAAAGCCAACTTTCATAACACGTACTAATCCTAGACTTCTAACCGTTCGAAATGAAAACGAAATAGGATAATCAAAAAACTTTCGCAGAAAAAAAATTCGTGATAGTCGAGATCTTACAAGTTGCACTTTATCAGTTTTTTCCGGATCGGCACCTTTTGAATTTTTTTCGTAAATCCCTTTTCGCTTAAGGATTTTTTCATCTTTTGCTGGAGCATTTTGGACTGGCATGATCTTTTTCCACCAGCTCATTATTCGTTCTGATTTTGAAAAAAAACGATGACCACCGATGTCAATTCTATTGCCTTTATAATTTATAGTCCGAGAAATTCCGCCAATTTCATTGGTCATTTCTAAAACAATCGGCTGAACATTCGATTTTTCTAGTAATTCATAAGCAGCGGTGAGACCAGCCGGACCAGCCCCTATTATTATTGCGGTCTTTTTCAACATTAAAAAAATCTTGTATTCCATTAGTACTGCTTTTGAAAAAAGGAGCAAGCGTTTTATTTTAAAGTTCTTACTTTTATTTGCTTTCCTCTTGATCATGAATGCGTTTGCACTATCATCTTCATCGTTAAATGAAATTTCTTGCTTTCGAAACCTCCTGTGATGATACCGCTATCGCTATTGTAGAAAATGGAACTAAGGTTCTTTCTAATATTCGCATTCCACAAACTGAACACGATGAGTATGGCGGAGTGGTTCCAGAGATTGCTGCACGATTACATTCTGAAGCCTGGAGTGTGGCCTTGGATCAGTGTCTTGAGGAAGCGAATTTATCGATTCAGGAAGTTGATTATCTGGCAGTTACTTCCGGACCGGGACTCCAAACAGCACTGCTCAATGGGACAACTGCAGCTAGTTTTTTATCTTTGTCATTGAATATTCCACTTATTCCCATTCATCATATTTATGGACATATCTGCTCAGTTTTTCTTGAGCGTGATATTTCTGATTTCAAATTCCCTGGATTAGTTTTAGTCGCTTCTGGTGGACATACTGATTTGCATCTTTGGAATAATGAAATTGAACTTCGAAAACTGGGAGGTACTATTGACGATGCAGTGGGAGAAGCTTTTGATAAAACAGCAAAGATGCTTGGTCTTGGATATCCGGGAGGACCTATTGTTTCGGATTTTTCCAAAAAAGGTGATCCTGAAAAATATGATTTTCCACGAATAATGCTCAATCGAGATTCTTTAGATTTCTCATTTTCAGGACTAAAAGCCGCCGTCTATCGAGAAGTTAATCAGTTTGAAGACAAACTATCCGAATCCCGAATACACGATATTTGTGCCAGTTTCCAACAAACTGTAGTAGATACTCTTCACAAAAAAGTCGAACGAGCAATTGAAAAATATCCACAAATAAAATCGTTTCATTTTGTAGGTGGAGTATCCGCGAACCAAGCTATTGGAGATGATCTTAATAATTTATGTAAACAACGAAACCTCGATTTTTTTCGTCCACTTAAATCTGAATACTCTACAGATAATGCGGCGATGATTGGGTGTGCTGCTTATTTTTTGGTAAAAAATAATCCAGATTTAGCGAAAGTTCAGTTTGTGGGTGCTGAGCCGAGGTTGGTGTTGAAGCTTTAGAATAAAACATAATTGTCTCTCATGATGGACTCTCGTCCAAGTGTTTTCCACTTGGACGTTCGGTCAACCATTGTATTATTTTCCCGTTGACCCAAACCCCCCTCGAGTCTCACGCTTAACTTTTTCCACCTCCTCAAACTCAGCCTTATCAATCTTCACAAAAAGCCCCTGAGCTATTCGTTCACCACGATCAATGACCACGGATTCTTTCCCAAAATTATAAACCTGAATTAAAATTTCGTCTTTTTCCCCACAATAATCATGATCAATTAATCCAACGGAGTGAGGAAACATCAATGACTTTTTCCTTGGAGTTGAACTTCGTGGCAAAATAAGAAGTGCGTGATCATGCGGACAAGCTATAATTACATTTCCTGGTATTAATCCCAGACTTCCTGGCTTAATTTTAGTTTCTTCTCGTGCCACAAAATCAAAAGCAAAACTCCCATTGGTTTCATACTTGGGAAGAGGGAGTGATTTGTCGATGCGGAAGATTTTTACCTTCATAATTTTAAAACAAGTTAGAATGAGATCCCAGTCTTAATAATTGTATTGTTTTTTGTTTTTATGGGTAGGTTATTTTTTTCTAGATCCCTTATTGGTTTCCTATCCTTTTTCCTACCTTCATAGCAATATCTGCCATTTCTCCTCGAGTTACGTGTGCTTCTGGATTTATTATGTGTGGCACAATCCCTTCTTTGATGGCTAACTTTATATAATGTTTATACCAGGCTCCATCAGTAGAATCTTTTAATAAATTTCTATCAATATTGACTCCCTGCTTATCAGCCATCCTCAACACTACTTTAAGTGTTTCCGCAAAATTAATCTCTTGTGCCGGACGAAATGTCCCGTCCCCATATCCATGAATTATTTCAGAGTTTTTAGCAGTGTTTAAGTAGGGGGCATACCAAACATCTTTAGATTCAATATCTCTAAAAAGAGTTTTTTCGTTGTTTTTTAGGATCTCGAACTCATACACACAGAGAGCAATTTTTGTGAATTCGGCACGATTAAGTGATCCATCTGGTTCGTAATATCCCGGTCGCCTTCCTTTTATGCATCCCGTTAATTGTAGATTTTTTATAACTTGTGCATATTTATGATTATCAATATCTACAAATGGAAGACTTATTAAATTATGTTCTATTTTTTGAATTTCGACATCTTCCTTAGAGACCATAATTATAGAAGGAAGTGCTTCTAGGATTTCTTCTTTTGTAAGATTTTCAAAATCTGTCATATTTAATACTTTAATTTCATCAATTGCTTCATCAAAATAATAAATCTCACGGTTGATATTGGGGGAGTTAGCTATTTCTTTGGCTAAAAACTCTTTTGTTGTTTCTTCTCCAACTAAAACATTAGGCATGTTTCCAAAATTATCATTTATGGCTTCTAATAATTGAGGGGAAACATTAATAGTAGAGAGAAGGTCTTGTTCAAATTCTTCTTCTGTAGAAAGCATCATGACAGAAGGGAGTATTGCTAGTATTTCTTCTTTTGATAAATTTTCTAATTTTTTAGTATCTAACGTCATAATATCATTAGTATTTTCATCAAAATAGAGTATTTCCAAATTTTGCTGCGAATTACTGGCAAGTTCTTTGGCAATCAAAAATTTGGTTGCTGTTTCTTCAACTAAAATATTAGGCCTATTTTTGGTGTTTTGTTGTAGTGCCTCTAATAACCGTGGTGAAATATCAGAGGAGAAACTTTGTCCCAGATCTTCATTTTTGGTGGAAAGCATGATAACGGGAGGAAGTATTTCTAATATCGTTTCTTTTGGCAAATTTTTTAAATTTGTAGCGTCTAAAGTCTTGATATCATTAGCAGCTTCATCAAAATAGAGTATTTCCAAATCCTGTTGTGGATTATTTGCAATTTCCTCGGCAATTAAAGCTTTTGTGGATTCTTCGACTAAAATATTAGGCCTATTTTTAGCGCTTTGTTGTAGCGCCTCTGATAACTGTGATGAGATATTAGATGTTGGAGAAGTATTACTTGAAGATGTAGATGGCTTTGTGTTTCTAGAAGTAGTATCTTCTTCCGGAATAGAGCCTAGTATTGAAGTGAGTTCCGTAGAAGTAGGATTGTCTGTTATAGAGGAGGAAGTTGAGGAACTATTTGATTGAGCAGGAGAACTGGAGATTTGCTCATTTTTAGGTTCATTTATTCCCAAAATAATCAAATTTTCGGGGATTTGAGAAGAGCTACTATGGGAGTCTAATCCTTGAGTCTTGTTATCTGATTCTGGTTTATTTAGATTTTCTGGAGTGGATTCTTCCGAAGAATTACTATTTGGAACAGTTACTTCGTTATTAATGCTAACATTTACAGGAAGACTTTCAATATCAATGGAATCTCCATATGTTATAATATCACTTTCTTCAGCAACTCCGACAACAAAACTATGTCCTTCTACAGGGAGAGATTTTATCCTAAGGACGATGAAAAATGTATCATCCACCTTTAGTACAGGTGATATGACGGGTTCAAGTGTTAGTGAGTTTTGGGAATATTTCAATGTTCCTGATAATCGCACATACTGATCGGTGTTATCGAATTCTCCCAGGATCCCATCTTTAGTGTTATCACGATACATAGCCACTCCAGAATATGTATTTTTGGTTAGGTTGGATAACACCGAAGATGAAATATCATTATCTTTCCATATGGTTCCTGTTTTTTCGGTATCTTCAAATATAATCTTGACGGATTCCAGGTTTCGATAAACCTCAGCAGAACCAAAATTTAATTTTAAAGCAGCAAATTGTTCTCTCGAATTCAGGTTGTGTCCAACGGTTAATTTCTCTGAAACAGAATGAAACCGGATTAGACCTTTAGCAATATTGGATAAATCGAGAAACAGAGGCCCCAATAACATAATTGATATTAAAAATCTTTTTATTTTATTCATTTTTATCCATTATCAAACAACTAATATATTATTTTTTAAAATAATAACTAAAATTTGGTTTTTTTTCAAATTTAATTATTCTACTTTTTGAAAATGAACTTCATTGAATTTTTATCCCCTGTTATTAGACGAAAAAATCAGTTTGTACTTACTTTTTTGTTGGTATCATTATTGTCATATGGAGGCACTCAATTTATTCCCGTTGTAAAAAAAACAACGATATATTTTTCAGTAAAACCATTGTCGTCAGAGACAGAAGGAACTCAGGCTTTTTCTCTAGATCCAAGCGAAAGTGCTTCCAAAATTGCAGAGATGATATCTGGGTGGGCAAAAAATCCAGGATTTAGGCAAGAGATACTAGAAACATCTCAGATTGAAATTTCAAGTTTTAAGAAAAAGTTAACTGCTCGCAAACAAAATCGGATGAATGTTTTTTGGACTTTAAAATTGTATGGGAAGGAAATTAAACATACCGAGAAATTAACACAAGCATTATTGGCTGTTTTTGAAAAGCACTTTAAAGAGTTTAATGAAAATAATGCTGCACAGTATGGAATTTCTCATCCATCTGTTTTTAAAGAAACACAAGTTATTCCGGTATCTTGGATTGTGGTAGCCATAGTTTTTCTGAGTTTTTTTGTAAGTTTTTGTGGAGTTTATTTACAGGAATCTCTTTCACAAACGGTATCATTTTTAACTCAGGTAAAAAGAGTGTTTTCAAAATCTTCGATTTTGAGAATTTCTCAAAAATTAGGATCACATGATGAGAAATTGCTAGAGCAGTTTATTTTAACTTTCGTTTCCCCTAGGTTTATTGCTACATTTAAATCAGCAAATGATCATTTTTCACTGGCTTCTGCTCAAGACATTGATTTTGAAAACGATACTCCAATATTACTTGTGAAACTCGGAGAAACCACAACAGTGGAATTAGAAAACCTGAAAGCAATTTATGGGAAAAAAGTTGGAGTAATTGTTTTTGAAAGATGATAAAAGAAATTAAAGCGTTGCTTCAATCCTGGTTTTTGGAAAAGTCAGGAACGAGTGGTCGATACGAAGCGATTTGATCATAAATACGGAACATTGCCTGAGAAAGATTTTGATATAGTGAAGAATAGGCTAGAAGATCTTTTAGAGATTGCATAGTTGCAACCCACTGTGTGATTATATTATATTTATTAAAATTAAAAAGTCATGACAAATCTAAATTATCAATCTGCTGGTGTTAATATTGAACAAGGAGATAAGGCTTCTCGTATAGCTTATGAAAATGCAAAAAAAACTTTTGTTTCTCGTGAGGGAAAAATCGGACAACCTTTTGCATTAGATGGTGGTTTTTCTGGGGTATTAGATATGGGAGAATTTTTGCTAGTTCAAAATGATGATGGGGTAGGGACTAAATTTGAAATTGCTGAGCGTGTAAAAAAATATGATACATTGGGAGATGATTTAGCTGCGATGGTAGTGGATGATGCAATTTGCGTAGGAGCTGAGGTTATTTCGCTTACCAATACTATTGATACCCCAGAAATTAATCCTGATATGATTCAGGACCTGACAAATGGATTAGCACAAGTTTGTTTATCGCAAAAAATAGTTATTCCAGGGGGAGAAATTGCAGAGTTGCCCGGAACATTAAAGCGAGCTGTTTGGAATGCCACTGCCGTTGGAATTGTGAAAAAAAATAAATTCATTACCGGAAAAAATATTATAGCTGGACAAAAAATTATTGGACTTAAGGGGCGAGTTTTACGATCAAATGGAATGTCCTTGGCTCGTAAAATATGCGAAGTAAACTTTGGTTCGAATTGGCACCAAGTAAGATGGAAAAACAACGTTACTTGGGGGGAAGTACTACTAACCCCTTCAAAAATATATCATCGACTTTTGCTTGCCCAGGTGCTTGGTGATTTCGAATCAAAGCGTATATTCGATATATCTGGAATTGTTCACGTAACAGGAGGAGGTGTTCCCGGGAACTTACCTCGTATATTTTCAAAAAATATTGGAGCTCTCTTGGATGATTTACATGAACCACATGAAGTGATAAAAGATCTACAAAGATTAGGAAGTGTAGATGAAGCGGAATGCTATAGTACTTGGCATTGTGGAACAGCGATGCTGTTGGTTTGTAATGAAAGCGATGCATCAGCAATTTGCAAAACATTGAATAGTGCTGATAAAGAGGTGGATGCAAAAGTGGTTGGCAAAATCACTAATTCGCCATCTATTCAACTGATTTCTCAATTCTCCGGAAAAACACTTGATTTTCCCATTACTTAGAACTAAAAATTAGACATTATATTTTAACTACTATTTTCATGATTTTTAATTTTCAGACGGGTTCGGTTACTTTTTCAGAGGAGGATCAAGATTATTTTGAAAAAAGGTTTTTAAATTTAAAAAAATATCTCGGTTCCGAAGCTGGTTCAGATGAGGACTCCATAAAAGTTCGAGTTACTATTGAAAAAAATAAACACCATGCAGGAGAACGATTTGAATGCCGTGTACACATGACATCACCTCATCATGGAGAGTTTCATACAGATGTGACCGAAGAAAACATAAAAAAATGTGCAGACACTGCTCACGAAAAATTACAAGCACAGATTAATAAATTCCATGGGAAACATAAGGTAAAGATGTGATTTTCATGCTTTATTTTTCTATTTTTTGTATAAACCAGAAGTTGAAAATGTTTAGGAGAGGAATTGTTTTTTTTGACAAATGATAATTTCTTTCTATACTTCTCGGGCTTTAATAAATCAACTTACAATATGGCTCGAGCTACTAAAAAACGTGCGTTCTTTTCTCTCTTTTGTATTGAATGTCAGGAAAAAGATGGTAAACGACATGAGAATTATAAAGTTTTGTTGAATACACAAAACACTAATCCAAAAGAATTTACTACGCGAAAATACTGTCGATATCATGGGAACTATGGCATGCATAAACCTAAACAAATTTCTCGTGCACAAAATAAATAAAATTTATTTTTCGTAATTTTGGGAGAAAAAGGAATATTATTATTTCTAGTTCCAAAAGATGTACAATACACAAAGTAATTAATTTTATATCCAAATTTTATGGCTGATACATTTACCATTTCCGCAACTAAAAGAGAAAACTCAAAACATTCTGCAAGAACCTGCCGGGATAGCGGACGTGTTCCGGGAGTAGTATACGGTCACAATGTAGACCCTCATTCGATTTCTGTAGATACATCAGAACTTTTAAAACTCTTTCGAAAAGCGGGAAAAGCATCGCTTATTGATTTATTGATTGAAGGGGAGAAAGATGAAAAGGTCCTGATTCATGAGGTTCAATGGGAACCGGTGCAAACAAAAATGCGACATATTGATTTTTATGTAGTAAACTTAAAAGAGAAAACCACAATTGATGTGCCTTTGGTTTTTGAGGGTGAGGTTCCGGCTGTAAAGAATTTTGGAGGAGTCTTTATGAAAGATCATGAATATATTCCCATTCGATGTTTGCCTACTGACATTCCACATGATATAAAAGTTGATATTTCAGGATTGGAAAATCTTCATGATCATATCACGATTGCTGACTTAAATCTAGATTCTGATAAATTTGAATTAATGAAGTTTGATCCTGGAACTGTAATCTGCTCAGTTACAGGAAGAGCCGCAGAAGAAATGGAGCATGAGAGCACAGAGGCAGAGGATGAAAATAAAGCAGAAGCAGCATCTGGAGAAGAGGGAAAAACAGATTAATTTGTTTTTGAATAATTCATAAAAACACAGTTGTCTGCAAATGAAGGTTTGTTTCAACGGGACGTTTGGTGATGGTATAGACTTTTTAGTCAACCCTTTTCTGAATTGCTTTCAGTTTGGTCAATGTGTGTTTGAAACATTGAGAACTTATGACGAAGTTCGTGTTTTTGCGGTAGATGAACACCTGGAGCGGTTGATGAGATCGGCTCAGATATTGGGAATGAAGAGAGAAGAGAGAAGAGAGAAGAAAGAAGGAAGAAAAAAGAAGGAGGAAGAAAGCAGAGGGACGAAAGAGGAAATTAAGCGATGCTTATTAGAATTAGTTCGATTAAATCAAATATCTGGAAAAGATTTGAGAGTTAAGATTTTTTTGACACCTGATTTTTATTGGATTCGTACAATGGAATTGGAAGTCATGCCAATAGAGTTTTATAAAAAAGGAGTAGCGGTAAATGATACAATTTTTGAACGAAATTTTCCACAGGCAAAATATCCAAATCCCGCATATCATTATTTAGTGAAGAATCGTCCTGATCATTGTTGGGATACACTTTGTTTTTCTCCAGATGGGTTCTTGAGAGAAGGGGCAATATCAAATATTTTTGCGGTTATAAATGGTATATTGGTTACGCCAAAGAAAGGGGTTTTGATGGGAGTAACTCGTCAGAAGGTCTTGGCGGTAGCACAAAATCTCAATTTTAAAATAGAAGAACGAGAAATACATAGAGATAAATTAAAATCCGCTTCAGAAATTTTTCTTACCTGCACAAGTAAGGAAATTATTCCAGTTTGCAAATGGACGAATTGGGAAAACAACAATTTTGATTTATCTTTTAAACTTAAAGCAAATTTTTTAAGAGTTAGATAGCTTTATTTGCACGGTTTTTTACAGTATTCAAAACAATAGAGAATTGATCAAATGCTTCGTTTGTTATTAATCCATTAATTTTTAACCCCTGTAGACATTCATCAGCCATATCGAGATGATACAAGGCCGAAAGAGGATCAACATCTATTAACATATCGGTTTGTGCCATACAAGCACTAAAATCATCTTCAATGGTTGCATGGTCCATAAAAGAAGGGGATAATTCATTAATGAATCGGGAAATCAAAAATTGTTTTCTTTGCAATAAAGTTTTCATTTGATTTTAAATTAAATAATAATTAATAGTGAGACAGTTTTTTAATCTTTAAAACTTTTTCGTCAAACTTTTTTTATGACAAAACTCTACATTGTAGCCACTCCTATTGGAAACCTTGCTGATATCACAATTCGAGCAATTGACACCTTGAAATCAGTCGATTTCGTAGCAGCCGAAGATACTCGAAAAGCAAAAATTCTATTCAATAAATATGAAATAAATACGCATTTAGTATCCTACCATGTGCAAAGTTCTCCTCATAAAGTGAATGAAATTATTCAGAAAATAAAACAAGGTCAATCTTGTGCTCTGATTTCAGAAGCGGGAACGCCTTGTATATCTGATCCAGGATTTCGTATGGTTCAGATGGCTACAATAGAGGGTATCAAGGTAATACCTATTCCAGGAGCTTCAGCAATTATTACGTTTGTGTCAGCTTGTGGCGTTCCATCAGATAAATTTATATTTCTTGGTTTTTTGCCTCATAAAAAAGGGCGACAAACGCTTTTAAAATCAATGAAAGACTCTGTATATCCTCATATTTTTTACGAATCGGTTCATAGGTTTAATAAACTTATAAACGAGTTGTCAGATTATATTGGTTCGGATTGCAAGATAGTAGTGGGCCGAGAATTAACCAAAATTCATGAGGAATTTTTTCGCGGAACTGTATCAGAAGCAAAAGAATATTTTACAGATGATAATACAAAGGGGGAGTTTGTAGTTTTAGTTGCTCCAAAATAGAAATACTACTGGACTATTTTTGTATGGCTTGCATTCGTTTGATGATTTCACTTATTTTTGCTTTATTTCCATCTTTTTTGTAGAGAGCTAGCAGATAGTTGTAAGAATCCCAATATCGAGGATTAAATACAAGAGATTGTTCCCAGTGATGTATGGCTAGATCAGTTCGACCAGTTTGGAAATATAGATATCCCAGATTAAAATGTCCCTGATCGTAATAAGGGTTGATAGCAAGCTCATTCAAAAAGAACTGTTCGGCACTTTCCATTTGCTCAGAATTCATATGAATCAGACCAATATTCATGTTGACCATTCTTTGGTTTGGATTAATTTTTAGTGCTTGTTGCCATGCAGATTCCGCTTTAGATTTTTGACCATCTAAATAGTACATAGCACCTAGATTATTATGAGAAAATGCTGAATGAGGGGTTTGTTGGATAGATTTTTCCCAATAAGCGATTCCACTGCTATAACTCTGACTATAGACGTAAGTGCTTCCTGCAAAAATTGGAATTAGTAATCCGAGCAATGGGGTCCATATTTTTTTCGATAAATTCATCGAACGAATTAGTTCTGCTATGATGATTATAATCCCAATGGTAGGAAGATACATTCTGTTTTCTAAAAATACTTTTACTTCTTCTGGATCTGGGTTTATAAATGTCGGAGTGAGAATCAAAAAAAACATTGAAATTCCAAACAAAATGAGTGGAAGCTGTGCTTTTTTTCTAAAAATCCAAGTGAGTGATGATGTTAAAAAAATACCGAGTATTCCATAAAAAAACGTCATATCTTCCAATATGGAGTAAGGAGAAAGATTAAAAGGGAAAATAGCTTTTCCAATATGTGGGATAACAGCAGGGAGATTTTCAAAAAAAGATGTGATATGCTGAACCGAAAAAAGAGCTCCACTAGTACCGGTAAATATTTCTAGTTTAGAAGCAAGTGCCCATTTTCGGATAAAATACCAAATGGGAATAATTACCATCCAACTTAAAATTATAGATTTGGCTGGAGGGATATAGAGGGGCTTATTTTTTCTGAAAATCCAAAGTAATAACCAGTGTAAAATTGGTAAGAAAACTGCATTTTCTTTGCTCAGTAATGCCATAATGAAGGATACAATGTACCCCAAAAACCATTTTTTGGAGTTTGTGATTTCCCACTTCAATAGAGTCACAAAACTAAGAAGACTAAAAAGTGCCAATCCACTATCAACTCTCCCTGTAATCCAGGCTACAGATTGAACATTTAGAGGGTGTGTGGCAAAAATAAGACACGTAAAAAAAGCAAATGTTCGATTCCAGCCGAGTTGGCCCAGGAAAATGAATAAAAGAGAGGTACATACAATATGCCATATAATATTTGTCAAATGATAACAGAGCAATGGATAAGATTCTGATTGAAACTGTGTACTAAGAATATAAGTAGATTTCTCAATAGGACGGTAGTATGCCCCTCCATTTAACTTACGAAATGCATCCTCAGTAAAAGTTCGAGGAATATTGCGGATATCTTGTAGATATTCTTGATCTTCGGCAATTAACACATTGTCATCGGAATACGTCAGATCAAAAAAAAGACTTGAACTATAAAGCACTACAATTAAAAAAGTGAAAATGGTGAAAGGAAACCAGGATTTTTGGAATATTTCTTTTATCATCTTCAGCATATTAGTTTTCATTTTTTAATTTTCAATTTTCAATTAAAAATGAATCTTCAAATGTTCAAAGAACTGTACTCTTTTTATTTTTTAGTTTTTTTTTAATATGCTGAAGAATGAAATTTACTAGGAAAAAACCTAAAACAATTTTGGGACTATTGTTTCGATATTTTTTCGTCGGTGGAACAGCTGCTATCGTTGATATTGTTTTTTTTATGTGGTTCGTTCACGTTTGGAATATCGATTATCGAGTAGCTGCTTTTCTTAGTTTTTCACTCGGGACATTTATCAATTTTTTGCTCTGTTATTACTGGCTTTTTAAAAAGAATAAATTATCTTTTTGGAGGTTAGGGGGGCGACACTATTCCTCCAGTTGTGGAGGGGTGTTGACGAATGAAATTGTGCTTATTTTTCTAATGGACGGGATGGGGTGTACAGATTTTTTCCTTGCAAAAATAATTGCTACAGGATCTGCTTTTATCGTAAATTTTATGCTCATAAATTTCTTTGCTTTCAATGATAAAATTTTATTATTAAGAAAAAAAGTAGTTGGTTAGGGTTTTTGATAAATAAAAATTGTAACTGTTCAGCATGACATAAGGGGTTGAATTTTTGGCACTTCATCAGTCTTCGCTCTACGAGCTTCGACCGACAGACGAGGACGACCGTAGGGAGTCCTCGAGAAAAATGCCACTAGGTCGAAGTACAAACAATAGTATTGATTGCTTTATTGAGGGCTTTGCTTGATTTTCATGAAGTCAATTACTGAATACTAAAAATTAATCTATTTCATAGACATATTTCCTAATGAAAAAAGCACTTATCACCGGTGGGGCAGGGTTTTTTGGTGGGATCCTAGAAAATACTCTATTGGCTCAGGGATGGCAATGTGTAAATATTGACCTGGAAAAAGATCCACATTTCCATCCAAATCTAATTTCTATCCAAGGAGATATTCGTAACCAACGATTATTAAAAGACATATTTCGCAAATACGAATTTGACGTAGTTTTTCATTGTGCGGCTATACTGGCTCATGCTGTAAAAGACAAAAAATTTCTCTGGGAATCAAATGTGGATGGCACACGAAATATTGCTGAATGTGCAAAAAAATTTAGTGTGAAAAAAGTAGTTTTCATATCTTCCAATTGCTTGTGGGCAGAAAACATGAATCGCCCGGTACATGAGACAGATGTTCCAAATCCTGTAGAAATTTACGGACAATCCAAGTGGGAGGGGGAAAAAATATTGATGCAATACCAGGTAGATTTTGATGTGGTAATATTTAGAACGCCGACTATTATCGATGCTGGGAGATTAGGACTTTTAGCAATATTGTTCGAATTTATTGCAGAGGGTCGTAAGGTTTGGGTTGTGGGAGAAGGTCAAAACCGATACCAGTTTGTTTATGCTCAGGATATGGTTGATGCTTGTGTTAGAGCTGTAGATTATCCTGGATCAATTATTTTAAACGTAGGATCAGATAAAGTGAAGTCTTTTCGAGAGGTATACGAGCATGTGATTCATCGGGCACAGACAAATGCCAGAGTAGCTTCTCTTCCAAAGGATGCTGCCATTTTTTTTATGAAATCATTTCATAAACTTAAAATATCTCCATTGGGTCCGTACCAGTACAAGATGATTGCAGAAGATTTTGTATTTGATACAAAAAAAATAAAACAGGAGCTTGGATGGACACCAACGTATACAAACGAAGAAATGCTCTGGAAAGGGTACGAATATTTTGTCGAAAACCAGGCACTGATTAAAAATAGAAAAAATGTTTCTGCACACAAGCAGAGTGCAAATATGGGAGTGATAAGAATTTTGAAATGGATATCATAAACAAAATGAAATAATACTCTTAATTAAGGAGCTTGGAATAAAATAAGAAATAAGATCCTAAGTCATAATTACTCCAATCCCGTATCATAAGAACAATAAGAAAATGCTATAAATTGGATCTATAAAAAAGATAAGCTGAAATATTATTCCTTCTTTCAAACGTTCTTCTCTAAATCATTTACCTTCAACTTGTTGTGATTCAAAATCTGATAAAAACTTCTGATACTCTTCATCTGTTACTGTTTCCCCTTTTAAACAATCACAAGGATTTTCTTTCCAATGAGGTAGATGCATCATATTATATCGAACTAATTTTTCTGCCATGGTATTATCATCCGTCACATGAGTCGTAAAAAATTCTACTCCCCCACTAAAAATCGCATCACAACTCTTTAGACTCCCATCGACATTGGTACAATGTATACATGACTCACATTTTATATCTCCATTGCCATGATCTTCTGGAAATTCCATTGGCATACTACAAGCGATACAGATTTTCATGATCATAAGATTATATTATTAACGTACTGAAGAAAATTAAAAGTACAATCAAAAAGACTCTACCACCTCCTAAAAACGGTGTTTTTCGTAATTACTCCAATGACGTACCAGTAAAAAAAACTAAAGTTGTAGTTTTTGCG
>CAZQFO010000025.1:0-16773 GCA_964592695.1 uncultured Candidatus Peribacteria bacterium | reverse complement strand
TAATAAATTTTTCCATGTCCCAAAAAGCGATCTTTTCTCACATGAAAGGCTTAACCGAAAAAGAGGCCCAAAATCGGCTTAAAAAGTTCGGATACAATGTACTCTCTACACGCAATGCTAATCCGTGGTGGGAGATTTTCGGAAGACAATTTACCGATATGCTTGTTATAATTTTGATTGTTGCTGCTGGGATATCATTTTTTCTTGGTGAAGAAACTGATGCTATGGTCATTATGGGAATCGTGTTGTTAAATGCTGGAATTGGTTTTTTTCAGGAATTCAAAACTGAACGAACACTTCAGGCATTGAAAAATATGATCAAATCTGAAGTCCGTATCGTAAGAGACGGAAATGAAAGAATGATCCCTATGGAAGAAGTCGTTCCGGGAGATTTATGTATCCTTTTGGCTGGAGATAAAATCCCTGCAGATGGAGTACTAAAAGAAGCTCATGTGTTTAGAGTTGAGGAGTCCGCTCTTACTGGTGAAAGTGTTCCTGTGGAGAAATTTGTGGGCGATGAAGTTTTTATGGGGACGAATGTGATATTTATGGGAACTTCTGTCGTACATGGATCAGGAGTGATGGAAGTATCTCATACGGGTATGAATACCAGATTTGGAGAAATTGCAAAACTGTCTACCGAGACAGCATCTCAAATGTCTCCGCTTCAAAAGGAACTATCGCACATAGGTGTGTTTGTGACAAAAGTAACTGCTGTTCTTTGTTTGTTTCTCTTTGGGATTGGAATCTTGAGAGGATCAAACATACTGGACAGTTTCTTGTTTTCTGTCTCCGTAGCTATCGCTGCTGTACCCGAAGGATTACCAACCACGATCACTATCGCCTTGGCTTTAGGGGCCACTATTTTAGCGAAAAAGGGGGCTATCGTAAAGAGACTTTCTTCTGCTGAAACACTAGGTGCCGTAACTACTATCTGTTCTGACAAAACAGGTACGCTGACAAAAAATGAAATGACTGTCAGAGAAATATACCTTGGTGACAGATCTATCTATAAAATATCAGGAGCCGGATATGCGCCACATGGAAAAATTCAATTTTTGGGAGGAATAAATGGGTCACATGAGAATGAAAAATTATTACACGATTTACTAGAGATTTGTGAAAAGTGTAACGATTCTACTCTTATTAAAAAACACGGAGATTACATCGTATTAGGGGATCCTACAGAAGGGGCCCTATTAACGCTTGCGGAGAAATACAGACGTGAGCGTGGCCCCCTTCCATTTGAAAAAGATGATACTATTGATGAAGAGTTTCCTTTTGATTCAGAAAGAAAGATGATGTCTGTTATATCAGATGGAAATGTATTAACCAAGGGATCTCCAGATCAGCTATTAGCAAAATGCACACATTGGACCGATGGAAAAAACATTTATCCATTAACAGATGATAAAATCCATAAGATCCGAACTCATTACAAAAGAATGGCGAGCAATGCATTACGTGTTTTAGCATTTGCAAAAAAACCAATAGGCATGACTCGTATAAATGGACAAGGAGAAGGTCCTTTGCCTAAAACCGACAAGCAAGCAGAACGAAATCTTATATTTGTTGGTCTTGTCGGAATGATCGATCCACCACGCCCTGAAGTACGAACCGCAGTAGAGAATTGTCATACGGCAGGAATCAGAATAATCATAGTAACTGGTGATTATGGAATAACAGCCAAAGCAATTGCCAGAGAACTTGGAATAGTAGAAGGCGATGACATTTTGGTTCTGGAGGGAGACAAAGTTGAACAAATGTCTGATGAAAATCTAGTTAAAATAATTAAGGATCACGATAAACCAGTAATATTTGCGAGAAGTCTTCCCGCACAAAAAATGCGAATTGTTTCACTTCTCCAAGATCAGGGTGAGATTGTGGCTATGACCGGTGATGGCGTAAATGATGCTCCTGCACTTAAAAAGGCTGATATAGGGGTCGCTATGGGAATCACTGGAACAGAGGTAAGTAAGGAGTCTGCTTCTATGATCCTTACTGATGATTCATTTGCTTCTATTGTAACAGCTATAGAGGAAGGTCGTAGGATTTATGAAAATTTGAAAAAGTTTGTTTGGTTTATTTTCTCGTGTAATATCGGAGAATTAGTAGTTATATTTGCAGCTATTCTCTTTCAGTTTCCCCTTCCTCTGTCTGCAATATTGATTCTATGTGTTGATCTGGGAACAGATATTTTACCGGCCATAGCTCTTGGAGTAGACCCTGCAGAAAAGGGACTGATGAATAAAAAACCAAGAAATGCAAAATTAAAAGTACTAAATAAGAATTTTGTTATTGATTTTCTGATTACAGGATTTGTGATTGGGATTTCTGTAACAGGAGCGTTTCTCTGGACGGCACTAAATGATGGTTGGGTCTGGGGCAGTGATGCGAGTATAAAACTACCACATGCTATGACTGTAGCATTTACATCATTGGTTTTTGTACAAATGGTAAATGCTTTTTCTGCTAGAAGTCATGTACGATCATTGTTTACTCAGAACCCATTTAATAATTTATTCCTGGTTTTATCTGTGTTTATATCGATCCTGATGGTTTTATCTATGATATATTTACCAGCACTAAATACGATCTTAAAAACCACTCCCCTAACTACTTATGATTGGTGGATAGTAGCTATTGCATCACTCGTTCCGTTGATTTTTGTAGAGGGGAGAAAGATATTTATTAGATCAAAAAATTAATATTCGTTATTTTTTAACTTGAAATTTTTTAGCAATTAATGATATGATCATGGTCTCTTTTTAAATATTGTGAATGGGTAGTACAGTTAGCGCTAAAGTCTCTTCTTCAGACTATCCTGCCAAAGCAAATGCAGAAGCTTTAATCGAGTATCTGTATCGTGAAAAAAAACGAAAAACCGGAGAGCCGTACACAAACCACATGTATGCAGTAAGAGATATTCTGATGCAGGCCGGTGTCACTGACAAGACATTGCTTATCACCTCATTGCTTCATGATGTTTTGGAAGACACTGATCTCTCAAAAGACTACATTAATTTCAGGTTTGGAAAGAATGTTGCGAATATTGTAGAACTGCTTTCAAAAGACAGACTTTGGGGGACTTCGTATTGCCGAATAAAAAGTAGCATGGATACGATGGAGGCAGCCTGGATGGAATATCCAGAGGCCATGCTGATAAAAATAGCGGATCGATTGCATAATCTACAAACAATTCATGGTTTTACTTTGCAAAAACAAAAAAGATATATTGCAGAAACTAAGGAGTGTTTAGTCCCTGCTTTTGAAAAAGCAGTTAAGCTAAATCATATTGGTCGATTTAAAAAACCAATTAAGTACATATTTAAAAAGCTCCTGAAGGAAATCAAAACAATTGAAACCAATAACTTTTAATTTATACTCATGTCTATTAATCTTAAGGAAATAAGCGAGTTACTCTATCTGCACCCCAATAGTGCCGATATTTATGTTGAACTCTTAACGCAAGGAGAATTAACAGGAACACAAATCAAAGATATTTTGAATAAATCTGAGATAGCAGTAAATGACGGATTAATTGAATTAAAAGAAAAAGGATTAATCATGGAAGTAACTGATACAGAGAGAAATACAGTTTATCAAACCGCATCCCTGATGCAATTGGAAGAAATGGTAGAAAGAGAAAGAGAAATTATTAACCATTTAAAAAAGTTTGTTTTACCTCAAGTACAAGAACCACACAAATTAGGTATTATAAAATATGAAGGAATTGAGGGTATTAGGAAAGCATATCTGGAAATACTTGAAGAAGGAATTAAAACCAACAATGATATTTACGCGTTTGAACATAACATCGCCAACTCAGACATAGGGGCTACGTTTTTTGAAAATTACGTTCAACAACGAATAGAACACCAGATACAAGCATACGTAATTTGTCCTCCCAATACTGAAGACTTAAACTACCAAAAAAAATGGGAAGGAGAATTTACAAACGTGAGATTAATAGAGGATTTTCAACCGGATGCCAACATAAACATAGTTGGAGATCTCGTTATGTCATTTTCGTTAATACCAGCCCAAGGAACTCTCCGTAGAAACAGAGCTGAAGCTAACACTTGGCGATCTGTCTTCAAGACATTATGGGAAAAAATTTAACCTGCTCCATTCCGCATCTTTTTCCTCCAAATAGTTGTCTTTTTTTGCTTAGCCATCGGATCTTCTAAGGGAGATGGGACATGAAGCAAATCAAATTCAAAAGCCCTTATTTGTGCCATAAACGTATTATAAGGAGCTCTTTGTATTAGCTTTTGTATGTTTGACACCTCTGCCTCCTTGTTATACCTACTCATCCTTCCTGATTTAAAACCATTAGGAATAGTATCTACAGCTGTTAAATGTTCAATAAATCCTGCATTTTCCATCTCGGTTCGATGTTTTCCATTTGCTGGAACGTATCTTAGATGATAAGGAAAACCACCTTCCTGAACATGCGAAAAATTACTAATGAGAAGTTGATCATTTATACCTTGTAATGCTCTCATCTGATCCAAAATAGCATAAGTTTTTAATCTTCCTAAATAATAATAAGTCCCCACCCCCTCACTATAAGGAATATCTTCTATGAAAACACCTTGTTTAGTAAGTAAGTCCAATATAGTCTTATAAAGAACTCTTCTACTTTTTTGCAATCTATCTTTATCACTAAAATCGGCAATCTCTGTCGTTACAAACCAGTTTGAAAAAATAGCATCAAATCGCTCATTAATATTTTGAATTAACTCTTCTCCCTTTTCAATAAAATCTCCCACCAAAAAATCTACTTGCACTCCATCTATATTACAAGTAGATGTGTTGTAAAAATCAATTATCTTTTGACGAGTTTTTTCTATATGATGTTCTAAAAGATCGTTAAATACTATTCTTTTTATTCCCTCTTTTTTCGCTAATTCTATACTGGGAATTGCCAATCTCCCCGGTCCACACCCCATAAAAAGGACCTGTTTGGATCGATCCGAGGTTGTTTGTCGAACAACATTAATGCCAATTTGAAAAGTTTTTGCAAGAAGTCTTAAGTCTGTAAGAAAGTGAACCGAGCCATGTCTTTCCAAATCATAATCATCATAATTCCCTTCTACAATTTTCCGGTATTTTTCAGGGGAAATACTTGTTTCTCCACCAAATACTTTCTCTGCTGCTTTATGCAACGTCCAAATATTCAAGTCACCATGATTAGCACATTGAGTAGCATTCCTAAGCTCTTCATCATCAAAAATCGAGTTTCGCGGAACAGGATATAAAACCTTTCCTCTAGATTTATGAGGAGGAGAACAAAACCATTCTTCTAATCCACGTGCAGCATTATGTGGTTCTGGCGGTTGATTATTTAACATTTGAACATGTCCGCTTCGCGGAAGTTAAAAATTATAAAGAATAAATTCATGTTTTTTATGTTTTTTTATTTTTTTATGACCTAATTATTTTTATTCTGTCAGTCTTATTGGAACATAACCGCTACGCGGAATTAAAAAATGAAAGAAATAAAGAGGATGAAAATAATAGAGGGAAAAAATCATTTTTCTATTTTTCGAGACGCGAACATAAATATTTTTCACAAATCCAAGCACCTGTCAACACTATCTACCGCAAACTTATCCAGATGAACAACTTTGTCAAGCTTTTTTAGAAAATAAGCATATTTATTTAAAATACAAGTTTTTTTTGTGTTTTTTAAAAAACGAATTATAATATAAAGTATCAAGATAACATCTTTGACAGATAGCTACTAATAAGAAATGCTCCTTGATGAACTTCTGGCACAACTTTCTGGCAGCTCTATTGATTTTAAAAAAATCAAAGAGGCATATTTTTTTGCGTCTAATATTCACAAAAAACAAAAAAGAGCAACTGGAGAGCCTTTCATTATACATCCAGTTGAAGTGGCTAAAATAATTATTCGAATTGGAGGAGATGAAAATATGATTTGTGCAGCACTACTTCATGATACTATCGAAGATGGAGATAATCCAGAAAAAATTGAAAATGACATATATCATAAATTTGGAGGAGATGTATTTTTTATGGTAAAAGCAGTATCAAAGGATAATAAATTAGGAAAAGGAAATAAAAATCTTTGTGATAAAGAATATTTTAGGCAAATAAAAAAAGCAGCTGAATCAGATGTAAGTGTTTTTTTAATCAAAATGGCTGATTTAATGCATAATATGGATACAATTTTTGCCTTTAACCCAGATAAACAACAGGTGTGGATTACTACTTTAAAAAATAGTTATATTCCTTTTTTTTCAGAGTATTTTCATCAAATTTCTTTCCACTATCATCCTATTTATCATAATATGATGGAAGAATTACATAAAATTATTGAAAAATATGAAAAAAGATAATAATCTGTAAGCATGGTTCATTACTCTACTCTTCAAATTCGACAATCACTTAAGATGGTGGGCTTCTCTGAAAATGAAATAAAAGTTATATTCTTTCTTTTTCAACAAAAAAAAGCCACAGCAAAAGAGGTTGGTCAAATGACTGCCATTTCTTTTAATCTTGCTCAATATGCATTATCAAATTTAGTCAGACGAGGACTCGTCGAATGTACGCCAGATAAAGAGGATGTGTTTGTCATCTGCACAAAAGACAAGTTTCTCACCTGGATAGATGAGCAAAAAAACATGCACGATGGGATCTATGATCGAGCAAAAAATGATATTCAACAATTTTTAGCAGTGATGCAGGAAAGCACCTGGCATCCTAATGTGCTATATTTTGAAGGGAAAGAAGGAATAATTGAAATTTTTGAGGATATGCTGGAATATGAAAATAGCAATATCTATGGATGGATTAATTTCGTAGAACTTGCTACTGTTATAGGGGATTATCTACCTAAATACATTGAGAAAAGAACATCTCGCAATATCACTTCCTATGATATTGCTCCGAAGCAAGAAGAATTAATGAATTTTCCTCATACAGAGGAAATGCGAAAAATCAAGTTTATAGACAATTTCCCAATCAATGGACAATTAAGGCTGTATGGAGATAACAAAGTTGCATTTATGTCTTTTTATGAAGAAAGACCGGTAGGATTTATTTTTCAGGGGGAAATTATGCATAACCTCCTCAAAACAGTATGGGATCATGCGTGGAAGTGTATTGGGTAATAAAATAGCATATGGAACGCCCCTGAGAAAGTCAGTGGTTTTAATTGTTCAAAAATTTTATTATGAGATCTATCACTTTCTCAGAATGAGATCTATGCATTCCGTGTCTGGCACCTTTTATTATTGCTAATTGAGAACATGGTAGTTTGTCATTGTATACTTTTCCGGATTTCAGTGGAGTGATTTTATCGTCCTCTCCCCAGATCAGGAGAAATTTATGATCTTTTAGCAGAGGAAGCTCATTTCGAAAATCTCGTTCAGCTAGAACTTTTTCCAGAGTTGTTTTTAGATGTGGCGGTACTGCTCCCCAGTCTCGTGCTCCAAATATTTTTGTAATGATTAGTTTTTGGATCTTTCGTGGCAACAGGTTTTTTGCCATGCGAAAATTTTTGCTGAGAAAAAGAGATATTTTTTCTCGAAATGTTGGCGGCCATTTAATCCCAGCTGCTCCGGTAAGGATTACTTTTTTTGTAGTTACATTTTTGTTTTTTAGTAGATATCTCACAATGATACGACAACCAAATGAGTGACCATAAAAAACACAATCTTCTATTTTTAGTTTTTTCAAAACTTCTGACAGCCAATCAGCGTAATCAAAAGTCGTCCAGCCTTCTTTTGGTGGTCCTTCACTCTTTCCAAATCCGGGAAGATCTAAAACAATTGCCTCACTCTTATTTTGCTTAGCAATAGCAGGTACGACTAGATGAAAACTATCTTTAGCCGGATCCCATCCGGGTTCTCCGTTCCAGCCATGAAGGAAGAGAATTTTCTTTTTTCCTGATCCGATACAAGTCAGATGTGATCGAATATTTTTTGCGGTTATGAATTTGGATTTGTTTGACATTTATATTTAAGAAATATACAATGAGAGTAACTTTGCGGGTCATTTTTTGACCGTCTGCACGTCGCCCTGGAGCCTCTTTGGTTCCAGGGTAGTATTTTTATACAAAAAACTCTCATAAGCATTTTTAATTTCTAAGAGTTTTAGTTTGTTAATTTTTCCGATTTTGTGAACAATTCGAGCTCCTTAACTTCATCATCATTAGGATTGACCTCATTTAAACTTGACATCAACAGAGAAAGCTCCTCGCGAGATAATATCTTCGTAGGTTCTTTTCCTGACATAGATTTACCATTTTTCGGTGTTGCAACATCCTCTCCTTCTCTATTTCCATATAACACAATATTATCTACTTCTTTTTTTGACAATCCCAAGGCATCAGCAATCTTTGGATAATCACCCTCTGTTATTTCTAATTCCAATAATTTCTTTCTCAATTCTTCATCAGACCAATCCGATTTCTCCATTTTTTCCAATTCACTCACCAAAGAGGCATTACTGCAGCTCTCAAGAAATATATGCTCATCTATCTCTCTTAATTCCAGAATTGAATTATTATGACCGCTCTCAGACACCTCTTCTAAATTCTCTTCTGGAACAACTTCAGCATTGGATTCTTTCAAAAGAACTCCCAAGGACATACCGTTTGCCAGCTTTTCTCTATTGGCAGTAATCAATAACTCTAATTTTAAATAATAAAAGCAGACTCGAAAAATCTTAGTAGAATGTTCGTTTAGCCTTTCTCCTGGTAAAATATGATTGATTCTTTTTTCTCGCTCTTTTCTATCAATAAAAAGAAGGCCTCTTTCTCCTGATTCAATAATGTCTTCAAATGAAAAGGTTTTAGATTGATCAGTTTTAGTATCAACACATTGTACAGAATCAATTTTACCTTTCTTTTTTAAAGACATAAGAAAGAACACTCCTTTTAATTTTCCATATGGAACTTCATGAGAAATTGTACTACCTTTTGATCTCAGACTTTGCCATTCATCAGACAATTCATCCACCATAGATTTTAAATCCTCATATAAAGCCTCTTTCCCTCCTTTTTTCTCTAATTCATTTATTTCATCTTTGATTTCTCGTTCACTTCTTTTGGCTAAAGTTGATAAAATTTTTCCTCTCATAATATTATGTTAATTTAAAGAATATAAAAAATCTAATTCATCACTACCTTCACCCAATTCAAAATCTCTGATCTAATCCCAAATCCTTTTTTTAAAATTTCCTGAAAAAATATCTGTTGTTCTTTTGTTAGGGGATACACGGGACTACGAAAAACGTCAAAACCTATTATTCTATCGGTCCATTGTCGCATCGCCTCAAATGTATGAATTGCTTGTGGATTTGGATGTCCGGGAGGAAATGCTAGTTGAGACAACATGGATTGGACACGATGAGTAGCCTGATCAGCACCTTTTCCATCTATAATATCTCCTACAATTCCCCCTACTATATCCGGACGCAAGTTTGCAACCACACTAATCCCTCCCTGTGCACCTTGATCTTCTACGCTCTGAATCAACTCATCATCATTTCCCGTCCAATATGGAATATTTGCATTTTTTAATGCTTCACATTTTGCCAATCCATCACATTCTTTTACCCCGATAAAATTGGGATGCAATGCCAACTCTGATAGCACTTTGATCGAAATCTCCATTCCGGTTCGCCCTGATATGGAATAAATAATAGATGGACCATGATTTAATCCTTCCCATAAATGTTCCAAAAGCCCTTGCGGTGAAGTTTTGAGATAATACGGTGGCAATAAAAGCACTCCATCAGCTTTATGTTCAAAGGCTTTTTTGGTCAGGTGATTTTGTTCTCGAGTATTGTTTGATCCGGTTCCTGATATCAGATAAAATTTCTCACCTGGATATCTCTGTTCCAGCTTCCATCGTATCTTATGAGCTTCCTGAAACGCTTGTACTTGTTCTTCATGTGAATGTAGTGACGCTTCACCCGTCGTTCCCTCCACCAAAAATGTACGAATACCCTGTGCGGCCAATCTATTCATCATGGATTCCATAACCTCAAAATCGATCTGATTATTAACCGTGTAAAGTGTTGGCAAAGCAGGAATAACTCTTTGTTTTCTTATGGCTTCAATTTCTTCCTGCTTTTTGGCATCTATAGTTTTCAAATGCTTCACAGATAGTTCTTCTTCGGGAAAATCTTCACCAGAACATTGGTATAAATAATCAATATCTACTTTCTTAAAATTAAAGCAAAAACGAGACAGCAATTGATCGAAGGTGGTATGTGAGAAAGTTTTCATAACTAATAATAATTAACGACGAGGTAATCCTACAGGAAGCATCTTTGCAACCCCCACACGAACAGCTGCTGCAGTCACATCTAATCCAGCTCCTCTGGATTTAATAATATGAGGCATTGGAGCTTGTAATATATCGGATTCTATTTCTACTAAATTAACCGTCCCCTCCAAACCACCAAAGTCTGAATTGATATCCACAAACTGAGGGCCAACAATTATTTGTGGTGTTCCTGATTCATCTATTTTAAATTCTCCTAAATACCTTAATATTTTTCCTTCTTCTTGCTTTTGCTTTATGAGCAATTCAAATGGTTTATCGACATGTGTCCGGATTGTATCCAACAATGTTTCATCATCTTCAATTTTCATAATATCTTTTTCATCAATATTCATGTCCGGTATCAGTTCGTTGTTTATCAAGGGTTTTATGACGACATCTGACATAGAAACATCAAATCCCGCAAAACGAGGGAGAATGATAAATTTTCGCGCCATGTCCAAACCGCTTAGATCATCAGTGGCTTTTGTTTCTAGTGCTCCAGCTTCTCTAGCGGCTATTAGTCTCTGAGAAAAATCCCCCTTCAACGAAGTGATGAGTCCACAGGATCCCGATAACATGCCTTTTATATTTCGGATTGGATCTCTTATTTCAAACCGGTCAATAACGTGATTTACGGCTCCTGCTCCTCCCATGACCGTAGTATTTCCATTGTACCGTGAATGATATTGAGTTAATATCCCAAAATCTTTAAAACTGGCTAAAGCCAATGGATTTTTGTTGGCTGTAGAAATCCCATTGTTTGAGTCTTGGATAACTTTTTTATGAAACTTTAAAAATCCATTTTTTTCTTCATCTGTATTTTGAGAAGAGACATCCACAAAAATTATTTCTCCATCCATTCCTTCTTTTTGAACTATTTCGAGTAAATCAAGTAAATCATTATGAGGGAGACCTTTGGATAATACATCTTTTGCAGATGCTCTCGACTGAGTTAGGCTTTTTAGAACAGTTGGATTTATACCAGATGGATCAAAATCAAAATTACTGGAATTTGCGATTCCCACAATTTCACTGGGATTTCGATGTTTATCAGATCCATCATTTGTAATCACCTCATTGATAAACTCTCGACCGACATTTCCAGAAGCCCCAAGAACAAATAATCGTTGTTTCATTTTTAAATAAGTTAAAAAGTACTAATTGCCACCAATTGATAATAACCAAAAATAAATTGTCAATAAAAAATTTGTTGTAATTACTCCAATCCCGTACCATAAAAACAACAAGTAAATGCTGTAAATTGGCTCTATAAAAAAGATAATCTAAAATGATAGATCTTCGCCAAGATACGATTTTCATTGGACTCCTTGGCTGATAAATCAGCCTTCGTCGTCCATGAAAATCGCAAAAACTACAACTTTAGTTTTTTTTTGCTGGTACGTCATTGGAGTACAATTTGTTTCTTAATTTTTAACTTTTGAATTTTTAATTAATTAAATATCCACTTTATAAAGCTCCATATTTTTGACTTGTCTTCTGGCCAATTCCAATCTCTTTTTTCGTTTAAATACCATTTATTTATACCAGAAAAACGATCCTCATGAGAATGTATTTTTCCAAAAGTTTCAGAGAACCCTTTTAATTGATTTGAGACCAATATGTTATACCTTGGTGTCGCAAAGATTATGGCAGGTACTAAATCATTAAGCCTTTTATTTAATGTTAATAACTCCCCCTGAATTCCAGAAAATCGAATTTCATCAATCATACTATCTACATCGTCTCGAGTTAAATTTGATAAGTTTAAGTGATCTGATTGAGAAGAATGCCACAAACTAAGTGAGTCAAAGTTTTCTGAAAAATCTTGTCCAAACAGAACCATATCGTACTCTCTGGATTTCAAAGCCTCCTGAAACTTCTCCGCGTCTAAAATCATTAACTTTATGTTAATCCCCAATTCTTTTTTCCAGAGCTGAATAATTCGCTGAGCAAAACGAGAATAAGCAGGTGGCATGGTAGATGTAATCATAATCAAGGTAAAACGATTTCCTTCTTTATCTAAAAGCAAATTATCATCCTCATCAAACTGGTATCCCAAATCAGATAAAACCTTTTGTGCTTCAACTAAATCCAATGAATCTCTCCCCTCGATTCCTTCAAAAAAGAATGGGGTATCGACTCTGTTCCATTTTTTTTCATCTTCTAATACATGCTCCTTGTCAAACGCAAAATTTAATGCTTTCCGAAAATAGAGATCACTTATTATCTCATTGTCTAAATTAAAGAACACTCCCACAAAACGAGGCAACACGTATTCTCTCGTATCATATTCACCAAACAAATCTTCTTTAAATTTACTAATTTCTCGAAAAGGAATTTGAGAAAAAGCAGTTGTCCAATTTTTTTCAACTTTTAGGTGATCGAAGTTTGGATAAACGTAAAAAACTATCTGCTCTACCTTTGGTATCCCTGCATAATAAAATTGATTCTTCTCTAGAAACACTCTAAAACTCCCGTCATCATTGGGAACAATTTGCTTAAACCGAAAAGGTCCACCTCCTATAGGATGCTTATTAAAAGGATAATCTGGATCTACTAGTTCTTCCATCAAAAAATCTTTAAAGTAAGATTTTGGAACGATAGGGATCGTTAATAACGTAGGGAAAAATATATTTTTTTCGGGCAAATGAAAGGCTACAGTCTTTTCATCTACCACATCAATAGAAACGTATTCAAATGCTTCGTTTAGGCTGCGATTTTGGAACTGCGGGTTTTGTACCAATTTTTCATAGGTAAAAATCACGTCATCTGTCGTCACCTTTGTCCCATCCTGAAACATGGCCGTGTCTTTGATGGACAGAAAAAATGTTTTTCCATCATCTGAGATTCTCATTCCGGCAAGTGCATCTTCCACCTGACCGGTTGCGGTATCATAACGCAACAATCCTGAAAAAATCAGCCGACGTATAGCCTTTTCCAACAGAGTTGATGTTTCATTAAATGGACTAAAGCTTCGAATATTTCCAACTGTTGATTCCGTATATATACCTCCTGACATTGGCACAATCTGAGAATGTGCTAAAAAAAACTTATCCCATGCAAAAGAAACGGCTCCAAGTATGAGCAGAGATACTAATATAATATCTCCTCTTTTGAAAAAAAACAAAAAAAATCTTAAAAACAACCGCCGTCGCATATTTTATTATTGATAAATCTTTGAGACATTGAGAACGTCTAATGGCTGTTCAACGCTAACTTTGTGCAATAAATGCCTCAATAAAGAAAGAACAGCAAATCAAGTAGATCTTCGGCATCAATGGCACTTTTTCCGAGGTTTCGCTCGCCCTCGCCTGTCGGTCGGTCGAAGCTCATAGAGCGAAGACTGATGAAGTGCCGAAAAAAAGGCTTATAAAACTAACATTGAACAGCTTTGAGAAATGTCTAAGTCGTAGCTACTTCAGTAGAAAAAAACATCGAATATAATCCCCCAGCAATAAACAAAATACTTAATATGATAGTAAACTGATGAAAAAATTTATCAGCACCTCTTCTAGTTTGCACTATCTCATCTCCAGCATCTCCTCCCATCATTGATCCTAGAGTTGAGTTTTTTTGCTGCACTAGAATAACTGCTACAAGTAATACTGAGACGATGCCAAAAAATATTTTGAAATACATTTTTATGAATTATGAACTCACTATAACTTATAAATTTTTTATTACTTGTCCACTTTATTTTTTATTTTTTTTCTATACTGTGGTTCGTATCATGACAAAATCAGGAAAAATAATTTTTATATCAGGCCCCAGCGGTGTGGGAAAAGGAACGGTTATAAATGCTCTGCGTAAAAGACATCCAGAATTCATTTTTCCTCCAAGTTGTACTACGAGAGCCCCTCGTCCAGGAGAGGTTGAGGGAAAAACATATTTTTTTGTTTCAAAGAAAGAATTTGAAAAAAGAATCACAGATGACGAATTTTTGGAATATGCAACTGTGCATGGAGGCCATCTTTATGGAACATTAAAAAAACCTTTACTTGATGGCGTTAGATCAGGACAAATTGTCATACGAGAGTTTGATGTTCAGGGGTTTGAACAGGCAAAAGATAAGCTTCCAAAAAAGTATTATACATCAATATTTATCAATCCCCCGCCAGAAGGAATTCCGGAGCTTATCAAACGAATCCAAGGTCGAGCCCCTATCTCTGATGAGGAGCTAAAAAAACGTATTGCATCCATGGAAAACGAACTTAAATATGCTTCACATTATGATTATTTCATTGAGTCTCTGGCGGGAGAAATTGATAAGATGACGAAGGATGTTGAAGCAATTATTAAAAACTCCAGAAATTGAATAATGAATAATAAAGATCAAATTGCTCGTAATAAATCACTGGGTACATATGGAGAAGTCGCTGCCGAAAAATACTTGGTCCAAAAGGGTTTGGTGGCAATTGAACGGAATTTTTATGCTCGAGGAGGTGAGATTGACCTAGTAATGAAAGATCCAAAAGATGATGTGTACATCATGATCGAGGTAAAAACCAGGAAATCTAATACCTTTGGAAGTGGAATTGACTCTGTTACTCCATTGAAGGTTAAAAAGATAATGAAGGCTGCAACGAGTTATTTTTTAAAAAAATTAAAACTCAGAGAAGTGCCAATATATCAGATTGATGTAGTTTGTTTGGAGATCAAAGATCAGAAAATATCGTTTGAGCATTTTGAGAATGTTGGGTTTGAGGGGTGGTAAAACCATACAAACCTACCTCCCAAACAAACTCCGCTTTGGCCATTTAATCAATTTATCTACTTTTACCTCAAATCTACGGAAGGCTATCAAAAGATTACTCATGCGATCCTGAATATGGTCTGCAAATTTTTCGTGAATTTCGCTAAACTTTTCCGCTAATAATGCTCGCTCTTTTCTCGCTTGGTTTCCTGTGGCGACGTAATCAAACTTAGTTTTTTGCAACTCAATTAATTGATTTGCTTTTGCAATACACCAATCATACTCCCCTTTTGCATCTACTCCCTCTAATTCAGGAGTCTTCATGCATTCACCAAAAACAGCTCGGCAAATTTGATCCAAACACTGATGATGTAATCTCAATTCTTTGATTCCAACATCTACAATGTATTCCGGATTTGAAATATTATCATGATGGGTTTTATCTAGCATTTTTTGAATTTCTGAAGTTTCTCGTGCAAAATTCTTTTCGCCTAATAGCCTTAAAAAAGATTTGTTTTTACAGTCCTCTGGAATTTTTGGTCTTTCTATAGCATCTGCTCGTGGGCACTCTATAGAATGAGCCGAAACTCCCACACTCCATAGCAAACACAAACAAAACACTAGTATATTTCTCATGAATTAATTATATACCCATCATTTTAGTTTGTGAAGGAATATTATTTAGAAATATATTGCATTTTTTAAAAAGAATCGCTAATTTCGTGATCGGAAAGTTTATTCTTTATATTTTTTAATTTTTTTTCCTATGACAAAAATGTTCTATGATTCCGATATTGATGAATCCAAGTTAAAATCTAAAAAAGTAGCAATCCTGGGATGTGGATCTCAGGGACATGCACATGCGCTCAGTCTTCAGGATTCTGGAGTGGAAGTCTGTGTAGGACTTAGACCTGATAGCAAGACTCGAGCAAAAGCTGAATCAGCCGGGCTTAAAGTAATGGATACTGCTGATGCGGCAGCATGGGGAGACGTCATCATGATGCTCCTTCCGGATACTTCGCAAAAGAAGATTTATGAAGCTGCAGTCGAACCGAATCTAACAGCAGGAAAAAGTTTAGTTTTTGCACATGGATTTAACATCAGATTTGATCGGATAAAACCTCCATCAGATGTAGATGTGTGGATGGTTGCTCCCAAAGGTCCTGGACATCGAGTACGATCTACATTTACGGAAGGGTTTGGTGTTCCTGCACTTTTTGCTGTGGAACAAGATGCTAGTGGTGATGCAAAAGATTTGGCGTTGGGATATGCTAAATTAATTGGAGCGGGACGAGCTGGAATATTGGAAACAACTTTTTCAGAAGAAACGGAAACCGATCTTTTTGGTGAACAAGCGGTATTATGTGGAGGAACTACGGCTCTGGTTCAAGCTGGATTTGAAACCTTGGTGGAGGCCGGGTACCAACCTGAGGTGGCGTATTTTGAGTGTCTGCATGAACTCAAGCTAATAGTAGATCTCATGTATGAAGGAGGGATGGCTGCTATGCGATATTCCATATCCGATACGGCAGAATACGGAGATTATGTCAGTGGCCCCAGAGTCATCAATCCTGCGGTAAAAGCAGAGATGAAGAAAATTCTTGAGGATATCACGTCGGGGAAATTTGCTGCTCAGTTTGTAAATGAAATCGAATCCGGTGGTGCAAAATTTGAAGCCTATCGAAAAGCCGGTCGTGAAAATAAACTTGAAGAAGTGGGTGAAAAACGAAGAGGGATGATGTAGGTTGGTAAAGGTGCTTGTGGGGGTAAAGT
>CAZQFO010000024.1:0-17649 GCA_964592695.1 uncultured Candidatus Peribacteria bacterium | reverse complement strand
CCAATTTACAGCATTTACTTGTTGTTTTCATGGTACGGGATTGGAGTAATTACAACTTGTGATGTAACTATTCAGTACAACATAAGGGATTGAATTTTTGGCACTTCACGAGGGTGAGCGAGCATAGCGAGTCGAACCCTCGGGAAAAGTGCCATTAAGGTCGAAGTGCAAACATGATAGTATTGATCGCTTTATTGAGACCTTTGCTTGATTTTCATGAAGTCAATTACTGAATAGTTACCTTGTGATTAGTTTTTAAATGTGCTATGATGTGATAATAAATAAAAAAAATGAATATCAGTACTGACGAATTCGTAATACAAGTAGGAAAAATATTGGTTACACTTCAGATATCTGAACGTGATCAAAATAGAATATTGCTTGCGATTCCAAAGATGAATGATGTGGACAGGAAGGAGTTAATGGATACATTGATCAAACATCTCGACAAGTTGAGACAAATAAGAAAAGTGGAATTAAGAAGAATTCAGATGAAAAATATTAAAAATAGTGAGGCCATGGAAACTGAAAAAGAAGAAAAGGAGCTGAAAGCAATTGAATCAGAAATTAATGCTTTATAAATTGCATTATTAATAATTAAAAATAATAAAATGGGCGAACATTTTAGATCGGATGGCGAAAAGGTTAAGGCAACTAATAAATTAGCTGAATCAATGAAGGAGGGTGGAAGTTATAAAAAATTTTTTCAATTAAGTGATCGCGTCAATGAATTAAACAATGCTATACAACAAGCTTCAGAAGATTCTCCATGGGAATTAGATTCCATCAAGGCTAAACGATTGGCAGAGGAGTCAACTAAAACATTGAATCAAATAGATCCATCAGGATTGATGCCAGCAATTCGAGTATTAATCTCCAGGTATGAAGCAGTTGAGGACGGAAAAGATCAGTTATCTAATGCTAAAAAACTGAATAGAATTATTGGAGCGATGAAAATTAAGAGTACCAGAATTGATTGGAAAGCAGATTTTATTAATAACAGGACTTATGGGGTGCAATATAAAATGAACGGAGCAGGAGCGATTGTGAAATATGGCAGAGTATTTGAATCTCGTGATAAGCAAGACGAACTTTCAGCTGAATTAGGAATAAAAGAGATGGCATCATTTTTAAATACAAACAAGGCTGCTTTGAAAGCAAGTATTGATCGATGAATTCAAATAAAAAAAAATCCCTGCGCATACAGGGATTTTTTAAAAATTGTTACTAGGCTAGGGGTGTCATCTCACTACTGAAAATTCTTCATTCATACCATATTCTTCATCTTTTCCACGCTCTGAATAGATCTCATAGTCTCCAGCCTTCACTTTTGCAGAAAAAACTCGAGTTTCTCCTGGGCGAATTTTTCCAAAATCTTTAATATTGCTAACTGTGAAATCATGGGTAAAACGACCATTATTTTGAACCTCAAATATAATATTTCCTACAGGAATATTTTTTTGCGACATATCGATATTCCATTCATACAGATAGACTTTTACTTTCGTTCCATCAGAAGGAATTGTAGGTAAGACTTCTGCAGTATCTTTTTCTACGGGCTTGGTAATTTTTTTAATCGGAGGATTTATTGGGCGAACTACTGTGGTAGGTGGAGTAGGCTCTTTTTTAGGAGGAGTGAGGATTGTAGTTTCTTCGTTTTTAGGATCTTTCACGATTGGTACTTCTGTGACTTTTTTAGCATCATCAGTAATCTTTTTTATAACATCAACCTTTTTTATTGGATCTTCCTTTTTTGTGTTGGTAACTTCTTTGACAGGGTTAGTAGTAGTTGTGTTTTCTGGGGTGTCACCTTTTTGGCTTTTCCAGATAAAGAACACTCCCAAAAACACGAGAACGAGGATTACAAGCCTTTTGAACATTTTTAAAATAGAATTAAGAAATAAATACTAGTATAATGTAATTGCGTAATTGGAGGGGTTTATTTTAATGATTTAAAGTAAACAACCTCACTTCTCAACTTTTAGTTAAGTACAAGAGTGTTGATTTTTTTTAATGCAAATCTACTTTTTATTTTACACAGAAAAATTATTTAAAAAAAAATATAATGCAAGTAAAAAGGCATTGACCCATTTCTTTTTTTATGTTTTAATTAAGAGGCTTTTATATCTCCTTGGATTTCATTGACATTAGGTTCGTCAATCATAAAATACACGAGAATTAATGTATTTAGCTTGATAGTAAACAATGGCAATAAAAAATGTTACGGCGACGCGAATGAGTTTATTGGGATTAAAAAATCAATCAAAGGTTGCCCAGAGGGGACATAAATTACTTAAGGATAAACAAGACGGTTTAATGCAGGAGTTTTTAAAAATTGTAGGGCGAGCAAAAGCCCTTCGTTTGCAAATTGAGCAGGCTATTCGAGCCGCGAACGAAAGTTTTTTGTTGGCACAGTCTCAAATGCCAAAAGCATTCCTAAAAAATACATTATCTGTTCCTGCTCAAAAAATTGAATTAGGGATCAAAACGAAAAATGTAATGTCTGTAAAAATTCCTCAGTTTTCCATAAAAACTTCAGGATCCCCATTGCACTACGGCTTATTCCAATCAAGAGGGGAATTAGACATAGCAATAAAAAAATTCGCAAAAGTATTTGAGATTTTGGTACAACTAGCTGAAATTGAGAAATCTGCAGAAAATTTAGCGATTGAAATCGAAAAAACCAGACGACGTGTAAATGCACTTGAGCATATGCTAATCCCAGATCTTCAAGACACACTCAAGTTTGTTCAAATGAAATTGGATGAGTCAGAACGATCTGCCATTGTACAGGTTATGGCGATAAAGAACCTGATAGAGAAACAAGAAGCAGCACAAAGAAATGCAATGAAAAAAAAGTAGAACTATCTACGAGAAAATTTTCTAAAAAAATTCTTTAATTTATTTATATTACTTAAACATGTTTAATTTTAAGAAATCCTGCGGTCAAATAACGAAGCGTGCTTTCCTTTTACTTCTAATGTTATTTATTTATGGAGAGACATCTGCTGCCGCACCAAAAGCATTAGATTTTCCATACGAAAAAAAAGTAATACTACCTAAAAATACAGGAGAATCAAATATACAAGTACTATTAAGTCCTGAATCTTTGAGAAATATAAACTTAAAGTATTCAAATATCGATGTTTTTGATGAGAATAATGAAGAAATTCCATTTGACTTGTTTGTCCAGTCCGTCGGAAAGATGAAATTACTAACCGTATTAGAAACTTCATCTCAAAAAAACAGTTCCATGCACAGCTTAGCAGACAATAATGTTATGACGGAATATGCATTTGATGAAAGAATAGATGGAAGAGGGGATTCATGGGTATTAATTGACCTAGGAGAGAGCGTTTCGCTTAATCGAGTAAAAATACTTCCGACAGACAGAGCAAAAATTCGTAATGTAGAGATTCAAGGAGGTACAGAAAAGGATAATCTAAGAACAATCTACTCAAAAAGAGGATTTTCTAATTATATCGATTTAATGAGTCCATTAGTACGTTATGTAAAAATTTCGCTTTGGGGAACCAGTGTCAAATTAACCGATATCCAATTTATAGCCAATGAAAAAACTATTGTGTATTTTTCGCCTGAAATGGGGAATCGATATAAAATTTTATATGGAGGAAATGCAGTTGATTTAATCCGTTATCAGAGTCGGTCAAATATAAAAAAGGAAGGTAATTATGTAACAGCCGATTTATCTGTTCAGGCTTGGAATTCAATTTTTCCTGAAGATTACGATGATGATGGTTTTTTTAATAAACATGATAATTGTCCATTTGTCTCAAACCCTTCACAAAAAGATAGTGACAAAGATGGGAAAGGGAACAAATGTGATAATGCTCCGGAATCAAAAAATGCTAAACAGTATGATTCTGATAATGATGGAGTAGGGGATGTGATTGATAATTGCAAACTAATACCAAATAGTGATCAAAAGGATAGAGATGATGATGGACTGGGAAATGCTTGTGATAATGCTCATGCGATTGATAGTTCAAATCTTCAGGACTCTTCCCTAGATGATTCTGCCAGAAGCAATATGATAGTTATCATTGTTGCAATATTGGCAGGACTTTGTGTTGTTTTCTTTATGCGAGTAAGGAAATAAGGTAGCTGTTTATGTTTTTAGTATTAGCTGGAACTATGTTTATTTAAACGCCTTAGAACAACTAATGCTCCGCGTGTCAATCTCTCTTGCTGGATCTTTGAATAAATATGTGCTATGATTAACTGAAATATAAATATTTTAAAATTTTACTTTTTAATTTTTAAATTTTCACCATGTCTTATCTAATCCCAACCGTTGTCGAAAAAACAAGTGAAGGTGAACGTGCTTACGATATTTATTCTCGATTATTAAAAGATCGAGTTATTTTTATAGGAACAGCAATAGATGCAGGAGTGGCAAATGTAGTGACTGCACAATTACTTTTTCTAGAAGCAGAAGATGCAAAAAAAGATATTACCATTTACGTTAATTCTCCAGGAGGAAGTGTAAGTGCAGGGTTAGCGATTATCGACACAATGAATTTCATCAAGCCAGAAGTTTCTACGATTTGCGTAGGAATGGCAGCTTCTATGGGAGCCATGATCCTCATGAGTGGAGTTCGCGGCAAACGATTCATTTTACCGCATTCTGAAGTGATGATTCATCAGCCATTGGGAGGTACAGAAGGGCAGGCTTCAGACATTGCCATTCATGCAGAGCATATTCTCGATACAAAAAAAATTCTCTATAAAATGATTGGAAACTGTACAGGCGAAGAATCCGAGCAGATCATAAAAGATTGTGATCGTGATAATTTTATCAAAGCTCCTGATGCAATTAAGTATGGAAAGTATGGGTTGGTGGATAAGGTGATTGAGAAGCGGAAGTAGAGATCGACAATGCCTTAAAAAATCTTAATAAGTTACTTGTCCGCGGTCGGAAAGTGTTAATAATGTGTTTTGCATATATTCAGTAAATATGAATTGCGGAATTATTGTATATCAAAAAACAGAGAAACAGAGAAAAACAAGCGAAACCACAAAAAAAGGACATTCCTCCCCTGGCGGGGAATACGAATAACAGTAGAATATAAACTGCGAGTAATTCAGTAATATTTTACATTTATTTTTAATGCAAAAAGTATTTTTACACACGTCATCCTGAGAAGCTCTGACAAAAAGAAGCACAAACTGAAAGGCGAAGCGATCTGCAAGGGGATTTTAATAATTCCTCCTGAATTCAAATGTTCTATAGACACCTCTCAATAAAAACTAATACAACTGACTATGACTTCCTACTTGAACTAATAAAACTACCACATAATCATCTTTTTCCTGGAATATAATTCGCAAATCCCCTGTAACATCGATCGAACGAAGTTCTTTTAATTTTCCTTTTAATGAATGATTATTCAGTTTTTTGTCATGTGGATTTATAGTAAACAACCGCAAAGCATCATCCACTTTTTGTTTTAGTTTCTCCTGAAGTTTGGTGTAATTTTTTTTAAAAGATTTCTTTCGGACTATTTTCATTTTTTTAGATCGGAAATAAGATCTTCAACATTAGAAAACGGACCATCTTCATGATCTTCTTCCATAATTTTCAAAATTTCATCCTCCTGATGGGCAGTGAATCCATTTTCTGTATTGTAGAGGGCCGAAATGGGATTGATCTTGTAATAGCAACCTGATTTATAAAAATCGTAATTGCTGCACTAGTAGATAATCCAAGGTCATGAAAAACGCTTTCAGCAGCTTTTTTTGTAGATGTATTGACCCCTCGAACTTGAATTAGTGTGCTCATGAAATTATTGTAATGAATACTTCATGAGTATTATATACTTTCTGCATAAATATATCAAGTGCTTTTGTTTTAAAAAGTAGTAAATGTGTGTGATCTTTTATGGGACTTTTATTTGAATTTTAATTATCAATGTATATAATTATTATACAAATGTCCTGTCGATCTTTGGATCATTCCACCTCTTGCAAAAGAAGTGGGGTAAATTTTTATTTAAAAAAGTTTCTAATTTTCTCTTTGATCATGTTTAGGGTTCTGGAAAAAAATAAAATACCCATGCCCGCCAAGTATGGCGAAAATCTAGTTGGTGAAAGTCCAACCTGGGTCAGCGGTATAGAGTATTATACTGGAGTCAAATTAAAATGATAGTTTTTTTGGAACGTTTGATTCTTCTTTTACTGAATAAACCACTATGTTTTGTCAAAACTTTGATTCAGGCCTAAGGGGGAACAGTTTTAATAATCAATCGTTAGACTCTAAAATGAAATCTTCATAATTTTTTCGATTAACAATTGAATAAGTTGCATCAGAATAATTAGTCTGAAAAACTTTTGGAATTTTAGCTGTTTTGTTCCACTTAAACTCAAAAGCTCGTAAGTGGCCATCAGCTTCTTCAATAAAATCAATCTCTTGTTGATCGTGCGTACGCCAAAAATATTGATTACAGTTGTGTTGCTTTTTTGAATTTAGTTTCATCCGTTCAACTATCAGGAAATTTTCCCACAATCCATCACGATCAGTTCGAAGACTTAGTGGGTTGAAATTGTTTATCAAAGCATTTCGAATGCCAGTATCATAAAAATATATCTTACGTAATTTTTTTAATTCACTTCGAATATTCCGACTAAAAGGAGATAATCTGAAAATGATGAAAGCATTTTCTAATATCTGGATGTAATGTGAAATAGTATTCTTATCTACTCCAACTATATGTCCTAACTCAGTATAAGAAACTTCATGACCAATCTGAAGAGCTAGTGCTTGAAGCAATTTTTCCAATATTTCAGGATTTTTTATATTTTGGAATGTGAAAATATCTCGATAAAGATAGCTTTTTGTGATATTTTTGATTATTTCGATTCGTTCTGACCCTGCTGATGATACTACGTCTGGATACATCCCCAAAATAATTCTATCCTCAACCGTACGTTGGACATCTCTTTTGCTTTCTGTTTCTATAAGTTCTTGGTAAGATATTGGATACAAGAGATATTCAAATTTTCTTCCAGTAAGTGGCTCTATTATTTTATTAGATAACTCGAAAGAAGAAGAGCCGGTAGCAATAATTTGAATATTTGAATAGTTGTCAATTAGTAACTTTAGTGTTATTCCGATATTCTTTACCCTTTGTGCCTCATCTAAAATGATCAGTTTTTTATCTCCAATATAAGATTTAAGTTCACTTGAAGTTTTTCCTTCTAATGCTTGACGTACATCCGGTTCGTCACAATTTAAATATTCTGAATTCTCAAGAAATTTTTCTTGAATATTTTTAACCAATGTTGTTTTGCCAACCTGACGAGCTCCATACAAAACAATGATTTTTCCCATAAAAAGTCGATTTTCTATCTGTGCTTGAGTGTGTCTTATAATCATTTTTATTTAAATTGGGAGAATTCATTCACCAAGATTGTATCATATTGGTGAGTATATGTAAAATGAATTTTTATAAAAAGCAATGTGGGATTTTTACTAAAAAAATAAATTTCTTGACAAATGTATCCCCTGTCTCATATGTGGGTTTATCCCTTTTGTCTTAGTAAAAATGCCTCTTTGGAATACCTTTAAAATGATATCAAAATCTGCTTTAGAAATTTTTTTGTGCCAAGAATTAGCATAATTATCCATGCGAGCTTGAGTTTCTTCATCCACATCTATGATCTCAGGTTCAGAAAACTCAATATTATTTTGAATTTTAGATCCAATGCTAATGATCACTTACTATTAACCATAACTATAGTATTCATTTTTATAATACTTATAGTCTGCAAATATTATATAGGATTTTAATATTTAACGTAAGCTTTTTGTGTGTGATAAACTTTCTGTATACAGAAAACTTTTGGATAAAATATAATTGCTTCATGTATAAACGAAACTATTAAAAATCAGAGAACCACCGGATAATCCGGTGCGACTACGAAAGGTATAAATAAGGTATAAATGGGGAGATTTCGGTAATCAGTCGTTGGACTAATAAATCTTTATAAATAACCAATAGCTAAAAAAATTTAAAAAAACTTGCAAATGTGTACCTAAAACATTATAATGAGTACACAATGTCGGAAATACAGAAAATAATCATTAAATTTAAATCCAATCCTACATCAATACGTTTTTCTGAACTAGAAAAAATCCTTATCCATTTGGGAGCAGATAAAGTCAAAAGAAAGGAAAAAGGGAAAGCTAGTCATTTTCGCTTTATACTGCCGTTGATTTCTGTGTCCATTTCAGTCCATCACCACGATTGCAAGGCATTTTATAAAAAAGATACCTTAAAAAAACTACAATCTCATAATCTGATTTAATAATGTACACATTTTCATTCAATATCGGTCGTCAAAAATATGATTATATCCTCAAAGAATTACCCCCTTCTGAGGATGGGAAAATTGTAAATATTACTTGTCAAAAACTCAATGTTGATCAGAAATTACTAGCTGAAGATGTTCCAGAATTTATCCTTGATCTACCACAACTGGCTCTAGATATAAAAGCTCATGAAAAAAATAACACCACTATGAAATTCCGCATCCCAGCTACTGAAAAACAAAAAATTGAAAAAAAAGCTGCAGCTCGTGGTTACAAAAATACTTCTGATTTTTTAAGAGACTTAGCTATTTCAGCTTAATGGTTAATAATTTTTCTTTCATTTTATCATTTTTCTAGTATAAAACATAACGATGAATAAAAAAATTATATTTGATAAAATCGCTCAAAAAGTTCTCTCTCCAGAACAAATTAACTGTAAACCGATTTTAGAAGAATTTTGTAATTCTCATATTCTCGTTGGAGGAACTGCAATTGCACTTATACTCGGTCATCGCAAAAGCATTGATTTCGATTTGTTTTCATTTGGACCACAAGGGACCGGAAAACAACTATTTCAACGTATTCAATCTACTGGATTAACTCTGGAAGAGGGTAGTAGTTTTAACTATCTCTCAGATGAAGAAGAATCGGAAGTTGAGATATTAATAAATGGAGTAAGAGTTCAATTGATTGATTTTAGCAGAACCCCTTATAACACACAAATCACTATTCCTCCATCACAGATTGTATGTGAGTCTATTCGGATACCTTCTATACTTGATTTAGCATCTATGAAATTATATGCTATGATGTATCGAAAAAAATGGAAAGATGCAGTAGATCTTTACTTTTTAGTAAATGAAAAAAATCTGAAATTTTCTGAGATTGTAGATAATACTAATCGGATTTTTCAAGAGTGTTATAAAATAGAAGGAACACTTGATACCATTCTAGCAGAAGAATGGGATAAAACAGAAGCTGTTGAATATTTAGCCAAAGGACTTGATGATGAAATAGTAGAAAACTACTTGATTGAATTAGTACATAAATACATTGAAAATGCTTAATACAGCTCTCAAATACAACTGGTGGACTCCAGATAACAAAAAAGAAAAAATTTCTCTAGAAGCGAGAATAGAATATATTTTAAAATATGGAACCTTGTCTGAATTAAAAATGATGATTAGGGAAATTGGGAAAGCAAAGATAACAGAAATCTGGAGGAAGTGTTTTGAATACAAGAAACCTCGTGGTCGCGCACATTTAATTGAGTATTTGCTCCAGTAATTACTTATCCCTCCAATACTTTCCAACCTGAAACTTACACCCCTTCAACAACCAAAACTCTCGCAAATCATCCATCCGATCAAACGGAATTTCTCCTCGTCCATCCTGTCCCCAATCTTCTCCCCAAGAATTATCTATATAAAACACTTTTTCATTTCTATTGAACCCGGATATTACAATCGCATGTCCGCCAATAAAATCACCAGTTCCCTGATATCGACCTGTTTCAGTAAACCAAAATTTTTGTCCTGCTCCACGTAATACCATCCCCGCTAAAAGAGACCCATGGAAATATAAGTATTTGCAGAGATCTTCAGGCGTTTTAGGAATACACTTGTGATACTCCTTCACCATCATTATTGATCCATCTTTAAGTTTTACCCCATGATTGATATTCCAAAGTGCCGCACGCATATTTTTTCCCTTCCAAAGCCATATTTTGTTCCGTAACAATTTTTTCCAAAAATTCTTTGTAAAAAAAGACATTTGAAATTTTCCCATGTAATCAGCATTTTGATCATGAAAACTAGTAAGAAAATCTTCACGTTTCATACCACTCAAATGCTGTGCAAACGAACGAAATGTACAAAAAGCTGTACAGAGATCCGTTGTTTTTTGATCTAGAATTGGCAATCCTACATCCCAACTATATTTCATAGGAAGTTTTTTTACCTTTGGAATAGACATGATAAAATCTCGTTTATCCTGAGGAGACAAGACCTCCCTAGAAGATAAAACGATCGGTTCTCGAAACGGTTTTTTGAATCTTTTTGTCATCGTTAGTTATATATTTAAGGCGTATTACTCAGAAAAGTTATAATCTCATATTTATTACCTTTTTAGTTTTATTATATATTCTCTCTTCTCTGAAAAATTTTTCTCTAAAAAACTACATTACTGCCAATGCATAATTCACTCTGATTTCTAACTTGTCATTAAGCGTTTCAATTTCTTGAGACAACTCTACATAGTGTTTTGCTATTAGTGGAATAATCTTTTTTCTGGTTTCATTAACTTTTCTCAGAACTCTTTCAGGTTCTGTTCTTACCATTCTTCCAAAAGAAAGTAGGTTTACTTTGCGATCATACATTTTAATTCTTATCGCAGCAGGGTGTTTTTTGAGTTTCTGCAGGTAAGTATTTATTGGTAGCTTTTTTTCATTTTGAATATTTGAGAGTAATTCAGTAAGTTTCTCAACAGTTTTGCTGTGAAATCTCTGCTGAAGTTGATGTACGGTCCAAAATCTAAGGTATGTATCCTCAAGCGTATCATGAAGTAATGCTGCACAAATTACAGTTGCATTTTCTCCATGAAGGGCAGCTTCAGTGGCCACTTCTATTGGATGAATGATATAAGCTGGTCCTTCATCCCGATATTGACCGGCATGAGCAGGATAGGCTACATTTTCCAAAATATACAAAATCATATCTCCTTGTTTTTGCGTAAATTGAATTCCAATTCGTGATCTTACCTCCTTTCTAAATATTATATCAATTTGTTGAAGCGTATAATTTGAAATTTCAAAAATTGATGTATACGGAAGGGTTCTCTTTTTTTTTGTTTGTGATAATATCTGTGTAGTTTGCATTTTTCAAACATTCAATACATTATATCATATTTTGAGAGCGTTTTCAATAAAATTGCGTATAAAATTGAGGTTGCGTTATTTAGAAATTTAATATTTTCTGGATCAATTGCAAAAATGTATTGTTTCGTTTATTATCCCTACTGTATGAATTATGCAAAAGTGATAGCAGCTGCTTGGCAGGGAACTTCTGATCATCCAAAACTTAAGTGGTTTACGTTTGTTCCGAGTTTTGTTGCAGTTCTTATCTTTATTTTTGAAGTCCTCTGGCAACTTTATTTATATTTTTCTGAGTTTGGTGTCATCGAGTCCTCATTCTCCATAGAGACGATTGGTGTCCTATTCAGTTTTTTAATCGATAACAAATTGCTGATATGGGCTATAATTCTAGTATTCTTTGTCATATTTTTTGGGTTCATTATTCCATCTCTTATACAAGGAACCCTTATACTGGGGGTTCATCATGGTTTTGCTCATCCCGATAGATATCTATCCCTGCGTCAAAAAGTTATTGATGGATTTAATTACTTTTTTCGATTATTTGAATTAAATGCGGTATTGTCTCCATTTTCCTTCATATCAATCGGCTTATTTGTAGCAACCTTTTACAGATATTTTCATGAAAATCTGTTTCAGGTTCTTCTTCCCCTAATAGTCGTTCATATTATCATATCATTTTTTATGCAGGTTTTCTTTGCATTTTCTCCTTACTTCATAGTTGTGGAAGATGCTTCATTAGCTGATAGTTTTAAAAAAAGTATTTCTCTGGTATTCCTAAACTTTGGAACAACATTAGCTATAATACTACTTATGTTCCTCGTTAACCTCAGAGTTATTTTCAATGTGATTGTTATCTTGGGAGTGCCGATAGGCATTCTTGTCGCTTTTTCTTATGCTTCGCCTTTTGCGATATTTTTCTCTGTAGTATTAAGTATTACTCTCATCGCTTTTACCGCCTATCTCACCGCTATAATTGAGGTGTTTTCTACAGCCGTATGGGAAAGAACTTTTACAGTGCTGAGAAAAAAACAGGATCAATTGGTAGCTCTCAAGACAAAAGATGACGAATGAAGAAAAATATAAAATTTGTGGTTTACGCATTCATATTGAGTGTTATCGTGATTTCAGTACGAGACATGTTTTTTGTTAATGACCATGTATTGCAGATATATGGAGAAAAAAATACCTCATTTGTAAAATCATCAAATGGTGCAGTTATTTTATTTGGAAAAAAATCACAAACCACAGAAGCTATTCGAAGAGCTATTTCACCATATTTTTCACCAAAGGAGACTTTATACATCGATCAATATTTAACACCTCAGGATTTTCAAGGAAGAGGATTTGTGGTTCAGATATTTTCATCCAATTTTGCTCGAGGAACATTTGATGATACGAGGGTCTTTTTTATTGGAAAGCCTGAAAAAGAAGAAGAAACAAATTTGAAGTTGCAACCTACTAGTTTTGACAGTGATTTTTGGATACTAAAAAAAACATACATTCCTGATTTTCTCCCGCCACCAAAGAAGGCAATTCTGTACATTGGAGAACGAAAACCAGCAAAATCATTACGAACATTTGCTCGGAAAAATAACCTACCGTTGGTTTCTTATAAAGAAACAGGAGGATTTGTGGTGAGTGGGAAAGCAGGGGAGTTGATGACGAGGTAGTAAATTCAGTTTGTACAACGACATTATTAATCACAAAAACACCACCTCATCACCCTCAAGCCCTACCTCAACTTTCACCTCCTTAATTTCCTCCACCTCAAACTCTCGATCATACAATATCCCCTGAGTAACCAATTTCGCTGGTAAATCGCACAATACTTGACCTTCAGATTTTACAACATACTGACCATCTCCACGAACCTTCCCTACATGACTAGCTCCCGCATTTTCTGCTGCATATCCTAGCTCCCAGGTTTTCTCATAATGATCAATTATTCGTTGGGTCAGACTCGGATGACAAGCCCAACAAAACCGTTCTTGGGTTTCTGCACAAGCAAATACATGCGGAGGATAATTTCCAATTTTGTGTAACCTGTCCAGGTCTACTTCTGCACCAAATCCACCACCTTCTGCAATCTCCACACTAGCACAGACAACTCCTCCAGCACCTAAATCTTTAAACGCTACCTGATGATATAATTCCTCTTTTTTCAACTGCTCAAAAAGATTTAAGGTAGAAACTATTATGTGTCGTTCGAGAAAAGGATTAGGCTCCTGGACAGCAGCTTTTTTCGCATCTATATCGTCAGATGCCTCAAAACTATCAGATGCAAAACTCGCCCCACCAAATCCAGAATTGTCCGTAGGCTTTCCAATAATAATTAAATCCCACTCTTCTGCAGCAGCATGAGGAGGCACAAACGAATGAATCAAGTCCGATTCTCGTAAAACTCCCATTGCAGTCACATTCACCAGGCAATTTTCATCAAACCCTAAATCAAAATAAGCGTCTCCTCCCATATTTGGAACTCCTAAAGGATTTCCATATCCAGATATTCCTTTTACAACTTCTGAAGCAATATTTCGTTGTGCATTTTTTTCAGAGTCTCCAAACCGAAGCTGGTCCAAAACCGCAACAGGTCTCGATCCCATGCACAAAATATCACGAATAATTCCACCCACGCCAGTAGCAGAACCTTCATATGGAACTACCTGAGAAGGATGATTATGAGACTCATGCCCGACAGAAATACAATATTTTTCATTACCATATTCAAAAACTTTCGCCACTCCCGCATCTTCCGCAGGTCCAAGCACTACATTTTCCCCGGAAGTAGGAAAAAGTCCTAGGAACTTCCGAGAACTCTTGTAAGAACAATGCTCTGATAGTTGTATCCCAAGCAGAGTTGCTTCCAGAATAGAAAGAGGCCTTCCCGTCTCTTTTTGAAGTGATTGTGCTTCTTCTAGAGTAAGAGCAATATGATGATCTTTGAGTAATTTACTGGCATTTGGAGTATTGAAATCGAGCATTGATTAAGATTCTTACAAACCTACTGTATTTTTTTAGGCTTTAAAATCAAAGAAAAAGAATGTTATTTTTGCTCAGAACCCTTACCTAATTTTTTTCTTCTCTCTCTAAAGCAGCATCAATCAGTGATTCTGCTTGCCCTTCCTCAACCGGACACCAATGATAACTCCCAGCACACCCCAATGATTTTGGACGCATTCCATCACATTCTTCTTCCTTGTTGTAAGGCTTTATACTTAGCTCTTGCATTAAGACAACAGAATTATGACAACATCGAAAAAAGTCTGAATTTTTTGTCTTACATTTTTCAGCATAAGCTTGGTATTCATCAGAAATATTGGAAATGTTTTTTTCTTGAATTCTATTTTGTGACCAATTAAATCCTAGATCATAACAGTAATACAAGACAAAAGGCAATACAATAATAAAACCAATAATTTCTATGTGATGAGCAATGTAATCGTTGATTTTTTTTAGCATTTTAAATAAATTAAGAAACACCTCCACTACCAACTATAACAAATCAATTTGTGTTTTCAATATTGAAATTTAAAAAAAATATGTATTTTATCCTGTTAGAGAAGTTTTGCGCCTAACTAATTTTCTATTCAGATCTAGGTTTGTAAATTCACAATCTTCATCAATCACACTTTGTGAAATAATACAATTTTCAAGTTTAACGCCAGGATAGATAATAGAGTCTTGGATTTGACAGTTGTGTACTATAGCATCAGGACTTATAAATACTTTTCCGGAAAAAAAATTACCAGACTGAATAGATCTATGATTTGGATTTATTAACAGACTAGTACTTTGAAGTTTTTTATGAGCTTCCAAATAGGTTTCAAAACTTCCAACATCGAACCATTCACCAGGGATTTTGGTTGCAAAAACTTGGATATTCTTTTTTAAAAACTCAGCAAAAACCCCTCCCAGATTATCTGGTGATTTCCGTGCATATTCATGTAGATATGGTAAACAATTTCTTCCCACTCCAAAGAATCCAGTAGAAACCAATGTTGATTTCGGATGCTCTGGTTTTTCTTCAAACCCAGTCACATTAAAGAAATGTGATTTGGAAAAGAATTTTTTATCTAATTCTACAACACCAAACTTCATAGCTTCATGTTTTTCTTTTACGTTTCGTATAGCAATGATAGCATTCGTTTTATCGACCAATAATGAGTTTATATCTAACTCAGGAAGGAGGTTGTCTCCTGCAGCAATGACAACATTATCATTGATCTTATAGTGCTTAATAGCGAGAGAAACAGCACCCATTGCACCAACTTTTTCCTGATCGGAATGAGCATCTTCACAAAAAATATGAACTTCACTTCTTCTGAGATTATCTAGCTCATTACGAAAGTCATTTTCAAATTTTTTATTGGTGAGTAGGTATGTATCGCAAGAATGTGGAACTTTTTCCAAAATATGAGCAAGAATGGTCTTCCCATCTAGTAAGAGAAGAGGCTTTGCTCGATTCTCTGTAAGTGGCCATAGTCGAGTAGCAAATCCACCGGCAAGAATCAGGAGTTTCATAAAGAATTTTTAATAATTTATTTATGCTTATATCTTAATTTGAGTCAATGCTTTTTTGTATAGTTTTACAACGATGCACACTTATTGTGCAAGTTAAAATTATTGACAAGCTTTGATTTGCAGATAAAAGAAAATTAAATTTATTAATCTTTTCTCAAATGAGGCAATCTGTTTATTATTTATGTTTAAAAACCTTTCTACTATTTTTAATTTTTATTTTACTGTCTGGTTTGTATGCAACCAAGAATTCATTAGCAATTGAAAATCAAAGTAAAAGTTTTTATGACAAAGATTTTATTTTACCATTATCTAATAAGTTGAACAAAGAAGGACCACTGATTTTTGATATTGAAGGTCATTTATTTGAGAGCAGAATCCCCAATAAATATAAAGAAAAAGGGGTAAAAGAAATAATTTCATTTGGGGTTTCTGATTATTCGAACTCTCTTCCATCAAGGATTCAAAATATTAGAACCGCAGCTAAGAAATTTGATGGAATCCTAATCTCACAAGGGGAAACGTTTTCCTTTAACGAAATATTAAAGTCGGTTCATCCTAAACATGGATATGTAAAAGATTTAGTTATTAAAAATGGCCGGAATGTTTGGGAGCAGGGTGGGGGAGTGTGTCAGCTGTCTACCTCTGTTTTTCGAGCAGCACTAAATGCTGGGTTAGAAATTAAAGCGGCAAGAAATCACTCCATGGCTATTCCATATTACAAACCATATGGTATCGAAGCGGCAATATATATGCCATATCTAGATGTAAAATTTAAAAATAACACTCCTGGAGATATTCTAATGCAGGTAGTAATGCACGATGAGAAGTTAGTTGTCGTTTTGTATGGAACCAATGATGGGAGGAAAGTGTTTTTGGCTGGACCATACGTAAACCAAAAACTAAAATTTCCAACAGATGCCCAAGGATTAGAGCCGTCAGTAATATACGATAAAAAATGGGATTATAAATCACACCACGTTCAGTGGGTTAGGTCTATCGAATTATCAGATGGGGATAAAAAAGATCGGTTATTTACGGCCTGGTATAGCGGAAGAGCCATGTAATTTGTTAAATATGCCGAGGGGGGGGGCGCCTCGGCACTTTCGGTTCTCGTGAATTTTATGTAGCCATATATGAAAGACCTTTTTTAGTCATAACTGCAACAATTTTCCAGGACAGTCCTCCAGAAATGATCAATATTACAAAAGCAGAAAAGACAATAACAAGGCCGATGATGAAATTTGGCCAATAAGAGAGACTAGATGATGACTCACGAGGCTGCTTAAAAAGTCGATTATTTTTCATGTCAACTCCTTTTGGTGATTGAAGAGAGATGTAAATTCTACAATGAACCGGGATTTGAAGAACAGATTCATCAAAGATTATGATAATTTTGATGAATACATTTGACGCGAGTCTTTTTATATTTATGACAAAATAGGTATTACGCAACCAGAGTCAAGTCGTAATTACGACTAAATACTTTTTTCCTGTGCTGGGAAGTGTGAGTCATAAAGAATGCCTTAACCCAACTTCGACAGATTTTTCTGACATTTGGCTGCACAACAGGGCTAGTTCATTTTTGAATTATTTTTTAGGCACTACATTTGGCGGATAATACTTTGGTAGATTGTCAATAGGTAGTTCTTTTTAATCTCTCACTAGCATTTGAGTGTTTTGTGATTTTTTTGAAATTTAACATCTTCCTATTCTACAAATATATTTCAAAAAATCAAACCTTTTTCTGGGCCATTCTCGATTAGGCACTACATTTGCAAAACAAGAAATACACCCCCCTATGAAAGCACTCTCCTGCGATTTTGAACCCCAAAATTTGTCAAGTTTGACAAATCCTTTGTCGAACTTGGGTTAAAAAAATTAAAAAAAACACGTCATCCCGAATCGATGCCAAGCTACTTTAGAA
>CAZQFO010000023.1:0-18326 GCA_964592695.1 uncultured Candidatus Peribacteria bacterium | reverse complement strand
TAGCATTGCTGAAATCTTAGATTTCAATCTTTCGCCGTTAGGCTATTGTTCTCAGGTTGATGTTCGATTTGATTACTAAATCAATGAATTTACTTCGCAGAAAGATACTTATATAAGTACTTTGCAGCGAAATTTTAACGATAATGTAAAAGAGCTTAAGTGTTTTATGTAAGAATCCCAAAAAAGTCAATCAAAATCTACAAATGACAAAACCCCCACATTAAAAATCCACAATCAAAAAAAGCGAGCCATGCATTACACACAGCCCGGAAATAATCCTATTGTTTCACGACTCGCTTTTTTTGTTGATGAAATTATCCCTCTCCACCTCCAGATATAAAGGACCGCTTCAGTGTTCGGGCATTAAGCATCAGCCCAACGATTCCCTGCAACATGCACAAGGTGGTGAGCTGAAAAAACTCCGTATTGGCAAACATCTGCCACTCATTGCTAATACCAAGGGCAAACAACAAGAGGTAGAAAACACCATTAAACAGAAGAATGATGGCTTCCCATGTTTCATCTGCCCCAGGATGGGATACCTTCAACAACTCAGTAAAAGTGACAATCATGGCAAAAAACAAAATGACCTCCACCCAACTGAGCTCAAACCCCATAACCGAAAGTATAGTACTGCGTACGTCCACGTTGTATTGCTTGAGGATAACAAAGAACACCAACGCTACGGTCATCATAGGAAGGTAGTTCAAGATATTACGGATGCTGCTTACCTTTGTTGTATCAGTAGTACTACCAGCTGCACTGGCGATGGAAGCGTCCATATTTTATCTCCTTCAGATTGCAGGACATTTCGTCCCAAGGTTTTCTGGAATTATTCCAGATTTACAGATCTCCAATCAAACACTCCAAAAAAGTGATTAATCGAAGATCCGAATGAATAAGCGAGGTAAAACAGACAGGATTTACACTTGATCACGCACCACAAAGCGTCAATCAGACCTCCGTAATAACAAATTCAAATGCAAACTATTGCCTGTTTCAATGATACGTAAAAGAACAATTCAAATCCCTTATATTCATGATTTTCTTTTTGTCAAATTTAAATTTGACTTTTTTGACACTTTGGCTATATTTACATAGTAAGAAAACCCCCAAATTATAAAAAAGAAAAAAATTAAAACCTTGAAAATTAAGTAATAATCAGTATACGAAAATCTGATTTTTTATTCTCTGATCAATGGCTGAAAATCCAATTTCACACCTCCGACAAGTAGCTCGACAAGCCAGTCCGTATCACTGGCTACAATATGAAAAACTAAAAAGCGATAAAGACCGATACGCAAGCAAAGAAGATATCGAAGAAGCACTAAAAGAAGCTAACCTAGGAATGACATTTGAACCGATTTTACACTCTATGTCTCTGGAAAAATTTGAATTAGCAGCCAACTGGTTTGATTTTTTGGACCGCCCTCTTGAATTTGATGCACGTCATCCAAATATCCTTGATCTTCCACTGAGAATTCGACAAGAATTACTTCGCCAAAAAATCATCCTTATAATTGAACAACAAGGAACTAATTACAAAAAAGCAATTCAATATATTTTTGAAGAGTTAGGAAAAAACAAGCTAAAAGACGCCATATCAGCTCTGGAACAAATCCCTATGACTATACGTCAAAAAGAATTTATCGACTCCGGAAAAGACATCACGACCTTTGATCTACCAACTTCCCGGACTCCAGAATTAACCAGACTTCACCGAGCTCTTTCTGCATTGCTCATATTACTGGAAACTCCAAATCCTTCAAAAAATTTTGAAAAACATATTCAAAAATTTGTAATTGGAGTACTTAATCCCCTAAAAACAATTCGATTTTATAATATCACTGACGTGTTTGGATCGGAATCAAATGTTCCAAATCCAGAAAATGATCCCACAAGAATACGAGTAGACAAACACCGAAAAAAAATTGAAAAAAAATATGGAATTAGATTAGATGTTTTTGATCAAGGAACTTCTATCAAATGCCCAGAACAATGTGGATTTTATGCATTAGTTTCTCTGAACCAAGCAAGAAGAGTAGACCTCCTTCAAAAAATAACATCAAGATTTTTTGTTCTTAATAATGCCTCTCGAGCAAAAGGAATCGACGGGATAGACTCATCAGAAAAATCCGGAGCTTCCGGATTACTACATTTTACCTTTGAACTGGGTGATGGAGTTAGACATTATGGTGTGACCTATGGACATCAGACCCTGACTCATTTAAAACCATATATTACAGAATTATGGGAAATCGAGGGAACAGAAAGCGGCACTCAATTTCGATCCCTCGAATACGAACAACACATTGGTGCTGTTTCAGCAATGACAGGAGGAGCCTTACCAGCTTGTTATAAAACCAAACAACTTGATCCAAAAACTATAATCCCTGATTTACATCTCAAAAAAAATGAAGTTCAATTTTTGGGATTAGATAAATATGGTAATGGGATTTGTTCTAAACCTGCAAGAGATTTAATGTCTCGATTTATTCCCAAAAACAAAGATCACGTACCAGTTCTCGTAACGATGTTTGATAGAGAAATGAATAAAGTAGTTTTACCAAAAAAATATACAATTGCACCATCTCTAGGATTTATACGAGATGGGTGTAATGCCTTATGGGAGAGTTCTACACCAGAAACAGAAAATCCAAAAGAAGGATTTCTCTCTATTGGGAAATTTATGGAAAGATCCGGAGATACAAATCCAGACGTTGTCAATCTAGAACCAGGGAGCATTATCCAAATTGAAAAAATTTAATTTAAAAAAAACTTGCAATATAAAATCACATGAGTATAAAGGAACAACAAGATGCAAAATAAACTAATGGCAATGACTATGATGTTCCCTTTCCCGGGAAAGATCGTGGTGCATGTGTCATAGGAATTAGCAGAAAGACAAATAAAATTTGCCCCCCGATCATCCGATCGGGTGTTTTTGCTTATTTCTAAACAGATCTTTTACATTTCAAACTATTATGGACAGCCATTTGCTCTTTGATTCGCGTAACAAAAAACTCGATTCACGATGTTTTCGTTCCCGAATATAAAGAGTGCAGATTTCCTGTTCATAACTCCACTTCAATACAAGGAGATGCACAATGTCATCACGCCGAGATACAATTGAAATACTCATAAGAAAAGAATCCAAAAACAAAAAGAAGAAAATCACTTCCAATAATATAGAACCTCAAGGACATTCTCATCCTCCAAGCAGCAAACTTCTCAGTAGTAGAAGAATTGCACTTGATCCAGAATTAAAAAAAACAGGAAACCTAAATCCAAGCTGAAAAAAACTCAGAAGGATTACAACTTGGGGTGCAATGCACCCCTTTTTTAAGAATTTCACACAAAAAACATTTGATTTATCATAAATTATAGTGTATAATAAATCGAAACTAAAAAAGTTTTTAAATTTTAACCAAAAATAAAAATGGCTAAAGAAACTACCACATCCACAACAGAAGCTGCAAAAGAAGCAGCACCTACTTCAGAAAAAAAAGAGGAAACCTCTACTCCAGAAGCAAAATCTGAAGAAAAAAAAGAAACTACCCCTGAGGTAAAAAAAGAAGAATCTCCTAGAAAAGAAGAAATCAAACAAGCTATCTTAGAAGCAGAAAAAACACCTCAACAAGAACTCAATGAAGCAGTTCGATACCCAGGACTAAAACTCGTTAGCCGATTTGCAAAAGTATTTGGAATCGTTCTTCTGGTTTTATTCTGGATTATTGCGATCGTTCAACTATTTGTTGCTGAAGGATGGGACAAACTAGTATTCTTCCTTTTATGTATCGCACTAGGTATCATCTGGGGAATCCTAGGATTCTGCTTTGGAGATTTCATGCAGATATTTATCGACATTGAAGAAAACACAAGAAAGAAAAATAAATAAGTTTCTATTACGTTCACATAAAAAAACCCCTTAGTTACCATACTAAGGGGTTTTTTATCCATAAAACCGCTTCCCCGACAACTTCACCTGCCCAGAAAGATGTAACAACATCCCAAAAGCCACAAAAGAAGCCCAAAGAGAAGTTCCTCCATAAGAAATCAAAGGGAGCGTAATTCCTGTATTGGGAAGCAAAGCAAGATTTACAAATATATTCATAAAAGCCTGACCTACAATCAATACCGTAAGTCCCACAGTCAATAACTTTGCAAACTGATTGGGAGAATTTTGTGCAATATAAAACCCTCGAAAAGCAATAAAAAGATATATCCCAACCATCAGCAGAATTCGAAAAAATCCCATTTCTTCAGATATTGCTGCAAAAATCGTATCCGATTGCACTTCAGGCAAATAATCAAATTTTTGAATTGAATTTTGAAATCCCCTCCCCCAAATCCCCCCTGATCCTATCGCAATAAGAGCCTGTTTCACCTGAAATCCCGTATTAAGAGGATCTAACTCCGGATTTAAAAACACTTTAACTCTGTGCAAAATATACTCATTTGAAAACACTATAATCCCTGCTGAAACAGAAGCCAACCCCATCCCTCCCAAAAGATGTTTCAGACTTGCCCCCCCTACAAAATAAATGGTAACAGCCGTCATCGTCAAAATCAACAATGATCCAAAATCAGACTGAATAACAAGGAGAAGGGCCGGAATCCCAAGGATGAACGAAAAGGGTAAAAATCCCCCATGAAAACTTTCTATACGAGACTTCCCACTACTAAAAAGTGCCGCCAAAAAAACTACTACAGCAATTTTCATTACCTCTACCGGCTGAAATGAAAACGAACCAATTTTTAACCATAATCGGGCAAATGTCCCATAAGTCTGCCCCATCACTAGAGTTAATATAAGAAGCAAAAACGAAACAGTAAAAAACGGCACCGACAACTGCTTCAATTTTTCATACGGAAATTTGAGAGCAACCAAAAAAAGAGGAATCCCCGTAACTATATACCAGAAATGACGCCAAAAATAAAAATCGTTTTCCCCCGTTGCCTCAAAACTCCCAGAAATCGACATAGAACTCATCATGACCAGCCCAAAGAGTGTTAACCCCGCAAACGATATAAATAGAGATCGATCAAAAGATTGCATTAAATTCAGTATATAAAAATTTTCGAAGGTTGAAAAGACAGTTCTGTGTAAAAACTGAGGTAAGTTTTCTCCTAACGCACTATTGTCAAAGCAATTTCCTCTGCACTATTATTTATAGTCGAACTTTGTAATGCTTTATGCATTTTTTTATTCTTAATCGATAATTCAATCATCTGTACAAACTTATTCTTGGATTTATCAGACTGCCTGAGAACAGCACAAAGATTTCTTTTTTTAAAATATTGCGCATTTTTGGTCTGATGATCTTGTGCAGCTGACGGAAGAGGAATTATAAGTGATGGTTTTTTTGCCGTAATGATTTCAAAAAGAGAACTAGAACCAGCTCTCGATACAACGAAATCAGTTTGATTTAATTTTTGTGAAAAATCTTGTGCAGAGAGAAGCGCAAATTGTTCAAAATTTGGATGCGCATATTGTATTTCCTTGCCCACCCCTGATACAAGTGTAATTTGGTACTTTGCACATAACACATCCGCATTTATGAGAAAACATTGATTTAAATATTCGGCTCCTTGACTCGCACCAAATATGAGAATTTTAATTTTGCCACGGCTTTTTAATCCTTTTTTTGTAACCACTAATTTAGGCTTAAAAAAAAGAGGCATAGAATGATCCCCAAAACTTTCAAAAACTCCATCAGCATACTTTCTTACTAACCGAGTCATAATCCCTGATACTGTATCAGATTCATGTAAATATATTTTCCCCTTAAATTTCATCAAATACTTAGCTGCAATAAGTACTGGAAACCCAACAAACCCTCCTTTAAAAAATATTACATCCGGATTGATCTTATTTAATAACGATCGAGCTGTAAATATTGATTTTATAATAAAAAATATATCAGAAAAATTTTTAAACGAAAAATATCGACGTATTTTCCCTGTTTTGAGAAAATAAGGAGTAATATTTGTAAAATTCTCTTTAATCAGCTTACGATCCAGACTGGCATCGGCAGTTATTATATCGACTAATGATCCCATTTTTACGAGTTCATCTGCCAAATTTTTTAGTGGTAATATATGTCCTCCTGTCCCCCCCCCCACCAGTAATATTTTTTTCATTATTAAAAATTCAACAGATATAATATATAAATGATAAAATTTCGAAAGCAATGAAATTCAACATGTTATTCCTTGAAAATTATATAAAATAAGCATAAAATCATGATTGACACTTAACCATAAAAAAATGGAATACTTAAACAGATCGTTATCATTGTTTCTCAATCAAAACATCATCGATACCATCACAGTTCAACAATTACTGCAATTTTTAGGAACTTTTTTAATTTTGTTCATCATTTTTAGGATTTTTCGAAAGGTGTTATTAAAACGGTTTGAAAAACTAGCAAAAAGAACAAAATCAGATTTCGATGATAAAATCGTAGAAGTAGTAGAAGATATTTCGTCATTGTTTTATTGGTATGCAGCATTTTACATTACCACAAAGACGTCTCCAATTATTGAAATGCCTTATACCAAATTTCTTGACGGAGCATTTTTGATAATTGTCACATATGAAATTATAAAAATTATTCAAACACTAGTAGATTATGGCCTAACAAAATGGAACGCAAGTCGCAGAAAAGCACTCGATACGACCTCTCTTCATGTGATATACATGATAATTAGAATTCTACTTTGGGTAATCGGAGCTCTAATGGTTCTCTCAAACCTGGGATTTGATATTTCAGCCCTGATGGTAGGAGGAGGAATTGGAGGAATTGCTGTAGCTTTAGCCGCTCAAAATATTTTGGGCGACTTATTTTCATCATTTTCAATATACATTGACCGTCCATTTCAGATTGGTGATTTTATTGTTATAGGTAATGACAAAGGAACCGTAAAAAAAATTGGCCTAAAAACTACTCGATTGCAAACTCTACAAGGAGAAGAACTAGTAATTTCCAATAAAGAATTAACAGCAGCAAGAGTTCAGAATTTCAAAAAAATGAAAAAACGTCGGGCCTCTTTTGATATTGGAGTGACCTACGAAACACCTCTCAAAAAACTTAAAAAAATCCCAGAAATAATTGAAAAAATCATCAACAAACAAGATTTAACCGAATGTGATCGTGTACATTTTAAAACTTTCGGTGATTTCAGCCTTATTTATTCAATTGTATTACATATAGATTCAAGTGATTATGCAGAATATGCAAATTATCAACAAACCATTAATTTTGAGATTCTCGAAGCCTTCGAAAAAGAAGGCATAGACATGGCATACCCAACACAAACAGTTTTTATAAACAAAGGATAAAACGTATGATCGCTGAGATCATTTTTTCAATTTCCAAACAAACATATACCCTGATTCTATTTTACTGTTTGTAAATTTCTTCATTGTAAATTCAATGTAAATTGAAAATTGATCATTGATAATTAATTTGATGTTTGTTGTATTATGTGTTATTCCATTTTTTCTCCATTTTTCTATTCATGACCTCAGCAGAAGTAGAAGCCATAAAAAACAAGAGAATCCCTAAAATCAAGGTCCAATCAAATGATACTCCAAACAAACGATTTTCAAGTATTATGGTTACGATAGCAGCAAAATTCAAAAGTAACGATGCAGGAATAACACTAATCTTTTTTGAAGCGATGGTCCAAAGATTATAAGAAAAAGATGTAGCAATAAACCCCATAAATAAAACACCATACCAATCCTGCAAAGAAAATTTGGGAATGGGTTGTAAAAATATAAATGGGGTAAAAAGAACAGATGAAAAGAAAAAAACCTCTGTCATAACCTGCATCCCAGAAGCTTTTACTTTTTTCATATACAAACTATTACTCATAATAAACACTGCAAAAAACAGCATTGCCACTATTTCTAAGAGATCTCCAACTAATCTTGTATCGTAATCCACGAGGTATTCTTTTGGAGAGTGACTCAAAACCAAAGAAGTTCCAATAGAACCAACCGCAACAATAGCTATTGTTTTCATGACTTCTTTTCTTTTATTCCCAATTTCAAAAGAAAAATGAGGCATACAAAACCCTATCATAAGCAAAATAATTATAGATGCGAAATTTTCTAATAAACTTGCATTTGAGGCTGAAGTAAATTTGAGACCATAATGAAAAAATAAAAAATTCCCAGTCAACCCAATAACCATTAACCAGAAGTATTTATTATATTTTATAGGATCTCTTTGATTATAACGGTTAGAAAAAAGAGAACGAATTTGTGACATTATAAATAGAGAAAAAAATCCGATATAAAGTCTCATTCCAACCGTAAAAAATGTATTATCTCCATCCTGTATGATATACCGAATAACCAATGGGTTTATCCCCCATATTCCTGTTGCAATTAGTCCCAAAAAATAAGCAAAAAGCGTTGTAATGTTATATTTTTTTTTCCTCTCGTTTTGACGTATATAGGCTTCTTTAGAAAACATATTTTTTTGATTCACGTAATGATACAAAATAATAATGTTTGAAAGAAAAAATATAGTTAATATTAAATAGAGATCAATTTCAAAAGTATAAAATCGTAATTGACTTACAAAAAATATAATTCCTCCTAAATTTAGTAAAATAGCCATTCCTACAAGCCATCCTGCATTTCTTATGCTCGGAAAATAATTCCTTATAAATGAATACATTAGATAATTCAATACCAATATAGGCAAAACATTTAAATAAATAATTAATAGTTGAGCAATATGAGAAATGTTTGTTAAATATATTCGTGTTAAATTAAGTAAAATCGGAAGAGTTCCCCACATAAATAAAGTAGTTAAAACCCAAAAAATAAAAATCTTTTGTTTTTTAGCAGATAGCATAGGCCGAATCCGAGTAATTCCCTCTTGTCTTTCCAGGGCTGCCAAAAAATCATGGAGCACCTCATCATTTTTTTTTAAAATACTCAACACCAAGGTAAAAGTCTGATTTTCTTCATTTTCGCTCAGATAACTACTTAAAAATGGAATATTTAGAGAAATTCTATTTTTATGAATACTATTTAGTTCATTTAAAAACGTTTCAGATAGACCTTCAATTTTTAATCGAACTTGTTCACCTTTATTCTTCTTCCGAAACATGTTATCCCAAAATACATTTATTGGGGTCCACAGATTGTTTTTAAATTGCTTTTTTTGTGATCTTGGAAAACAAACAGATAAAATATCATAAGCCTTAATTTGCCCTTCCGCAATAAGAATAAAAATTGACTCTTTCTTTTGAATTCCAAAAAACTGCTTCAATTTTGATTTATTTTTTTGGAGTTGACGATCGACATGTCCTTTTTCATATAAATCAAACTCTTTTTGTAATATTTTTCTTCCTATTCGTAATTTTTTTTCATATTCCCAATTGTGAATAGCTTTTTGTACAGCAATCCTTGCCACTGCAGTTTTAATCTGATTAAACCACGTAAAGTTTACATTAGGAGATTTTGAAAAATTAACTCTAATCACGTCACCATCCCAAAGACGTTTACCAAAAGGGATTTTTTGATCATTACAATAAATTTGTTTTGTAAAAACAGCTTCCCTAGGAAAAGCATAAAAAACAAAATCCAAAGCTGTAGACCTATTTGGGACATATACACTTTTTCCTTTTGTGTGAATTTTTATTTTTTTTGATAAAAGGTCTGTTTTTGCTGCATCTATAAATTCTTCGGAATTTCCTGAAGTATGTTCATTTATATTTCTAAATGGAATAAAGAAACTATCAGAAGGTAACGTTTTTTGCTGAAAAAGATCATAAGTTATTCCTAACCAATTTTTTTTATACATTTCATAGGTCATGATCCGAAATCCAATTCTATAACCTTCAGTAGTTACAACTTCTGTATGATAGGCTTGATAACCATTGTCTCTAGAATTACTGATAAAATCCTCTTCAATCCCCCTTTTTTTCCATATCTGATGAACAATTCTCAAAGAAAGATAACACTTATCTATTGAGTCCGTAATTATCTGAAATTCCAACAAATCACTTACAGTTAAAGAACTATTGATATCCAACTTTTTTTTAAGCTCAAGATAACTCAGTGGAAATATTTCAATATTTGATACAATCTTGTCACTATCGATCTTTTCTATTTCATCAGTAATCTTATTAAGCACATCAAAACGGTTATCCAAACTCTCCTCAATATAATTTTTTATTATTTGATAATCTTTGTGATATACATATGGAAAACACAAATCTTCTAATTCTTTTGTCATTTTCCATATCCCAAGCCTAGCAGCAATTTTTGAAAAAATATTTAAAGTTTCCTCTGCTTTGTCCTCCCGCTTTGATCCTTCCTTTTTTGTTTCAAGTGTTCGAACATTATGTACTCTATCAGCTAGTTTGATTAAAATTATTCGAATATCATTTTCAGATTTTTGAAAAACTTTTCGAATGGTTTCGATATCTACAGATTGACCTGAAGATATAGGAAACAAACTCTGCTGATACTTTGGAAACAAATCGTCAATTTTTGTTACCCCTTCTACAAGATGTGCCACATCATTTCCAAACTTATGTTTTATGGAGGAAAAAGAAATATGAGCAACATCCTCAATAGTATCATGAAGCAATGCGGCAATAATAGTATCCTCATCTGCAAAATATTCAGATAAGATTAATGCCGTATGAAGAGGATGAATAATATAAGGCTCTCCACTATCTCGGTACACATTTTGATGAACAATTTTAGCAAATTTATATGCTTTAATAACACGTTTTTTATCTAATCCCGGATTATAGGCTATACAAGATGTAACCAACCGATGAAACAGTTGATCAATCGTTTGATAGCATGATGATTGGATATCCTGTGACATGAAATATTTATCTTTCCAATAAAAATAACACATAAGACATTGAGAGCCTGGAAAAAATAATATACTCAAGTTTGATAGAATTTTTACATCGTATTTAAGGAAAGAAAATTAAGCTACATTGGTTAATATACCAAAATTTTCCTAACACCCTGTCCACAAAACCCCGCATTTTGAAAATTTAGCAAAGCGGAAAAAAAACGAACAAAAAGACATCAAAACGGGTAGGTTATTTTTTCTAGTCCCATGCCCTTCATGTTTTTTTTTATTTTCGCATCAAGCTTAGTTTATAAACAAACAACCGCAAAGTTTTTTAGGACAAAATTTCTTTAATGATTTGTGCAGCCTTTTTTGTATTCTCAAAATTTAAATTTGGTAAACTAACCCGTATATAATTACGTCGATCACGATCTCTCTGATCACTACGTGAAAAAAATAAATGAGCCGGCATTAACACCACACCCTTTTGAGCAATCTTTTCTAATTTTTCTTCAATAGATACTTGATGCATATACGGAGATTCAACTTTTTTTAAATCTATAATCCCATAATACAAATTTTTTCCCCTTGGAATACCAATCGTTTCATAAAAAATATCCATTTTTTTTCTTACATCCTCAATAAACGTATGACGTTCTGCTTTTCCAAGTATCAAATGACTTAAAGCCAGAGCAATAGAAGGTCCCGGAATACCTGTAATATGCTGAAAGAGTCCAATATTTTTTCCCCCAGGAGATTTAGCTCGCATCAAAAGCGTATGTACATCCGGATAATCACCCAGATAATGACCCAATATTTCTTCTGAAATATACTTATTCGCTTCTTTTGATACATAGATATTACCTACTCTCAGTCCAGTTGATCTCTCAATTTTTGAAATCGAATCAATCCGAAGCAATCTCTTACGAGCCGATTTAATATTTGTAATACTAAAATTATCATCAAAAAATCGATGATAAACTTCATCTGTAACTATCAGCGAATTATGTACCTCTGCTAAATCAGCGATGGCTTCTAAAAACTTCTTATTCGCCGCAAATCCGGTGGGATTATTAGGATTTATAAGCACAATACATTTGATCCGATCATAACTATTTTTTAATTTTTCAATTTTCTCAAAATCTAGATCGCCAGTCTCGGGATCCACAGAAAGAGACCTCACTCGGATGCCTCTCTGATTAAACATAAGATTATAGGGAGCATATACCGGAGAAGTCATACAAACCGTATCATCCGCCTTGAGATAAGATATCCCTTCCCTTCCCAACCCCTTAAAAATTGATCCAATTCCATGAGATGCCCCCGAAACAGTTATGAGCTCATCATGCCAAACCTTTATGCCCCCCAAACTTTCAGAGTATTCTTCTGCAGCTAAAGCTTGCAATAGTAGATGTCCAGTTGGTTGTGGATACCTCCCTCCAGAGATAGTTGAATATTTAAAAAGATCATAGAATATATCAAATCGAGAATAAGGTACTTCTTGTTTCTTTAGCACTGTTTCAAGCGTAGTAATAAACACGTTCCAATCATTTAACATTTCCGTAGCAACATCTGGAGTAAAGTTTAGTTGTGCCACTTCAATAATTTTGGCTTCAATTTCCGGTAAATCTTCCGGTTTTCGATAAGCAAAAAGTGTTTTACGAAACTCATGATCATTAAGCTCCGCATCCAAAAGCATAAGAAATGCCATAAACCTACGACTACGACGACTAGGAGAAAAACCATACCCAGGCTCTCCCTGAGACAGATCCAATACATGAGCCTCCCCCACTGCCTGAGCCGCCACCTCTCTCAGGTACCGAAAAGCCAAAAACGGAGGTGTTTTTTCTACGTCAAATGAAGTCATTTTTTTATTTAATTTAGATTCTAATGAGACCGGAGTGTAAAAAGAATGTTAAATAAATCAAAAAAATCGCTCCATATGTTAGCTTCAAAGTCTGAAAAGTAAAATCAACTGCCATCGCTGGCTCCATAGTCCGTCAAATTTACCATGGAAAACAATAAGGCTGTGGAGCCTTAGTGCAAACGATAAAAATAGATTCAATCATAATCATTTATTTCTAAAATTATGATTTCTTGCTGAACTGATTTCTAACATAAAAATTTATTAAATTCGATTATTTGTGACCAATTTTCTCTTTGTCATATCTGATATATGCAATTAGGCTCCACAGCCTACAGCTTTTGTATATTGAATTTATCGGACAATAGAGCCCGCGAGTGATGGATTAGATTCTTAATCATGCACAATTTTTAGGATATCCCCTGTCCTATACAAATCTCCAGCAATTAATCCACCTGTTTTTGCTGCTGCATTATCTGTATACTCTACCAACCCAACAATAGATAGCTTACTTCCGGGATCCGTCGTCCCAATGCCGACGTTGCCAGTTGTTTTATTCACAGAAACTCCCTTACCGCTGTTTACATAAAATCCAATATAACTATCAGACCATTGCAACATCCCTGTTCTGACATTATCTTTCTTTAACTCCATATAGGCGTAAGAACTTCCTGTAAAATCATATTTTCCAAAGTGTTCTCCATTGTCATCATAAAATCGAAAAGGATGTTGCCCACCAGAAGTGTTGTCTATATCCAACTTCGCCTCTGGATCCGTCGTGCCAATACCAATATTACCAGTATCTGATATTGCTATCATCTCAGATCCGCCTCTATTAATAGAAAACCATTCAATACCAGCATTTCTCTTTTGCCCCATTTCCCAATAAGACTCTACTGCTGAATTATTTAGCCTTAGATTACTCTGAGCATAATTTCCTCCTTCTATATCCAATTTCGCCACCGGATCCGTCGTTCCAATACCAACATTCCCAATTGAATTGATCACAAAAAGTGGATCTGTAATATTTGCACCATCAACCCCCCTTCCAATAACAAATCTAGGACCTCCTGATGCATACTGATTCTCAGAATGATTAGATATAGTAAATAATGCATCCGTGGAGTTATTACTTGATCGCAATTGAATGTGTGCAGAAGAATCCCCATTTACGTCATTCTCAGGATCAACAAAAAGACCAAGCTCATTGCTTGCAGTTCCAGTAGATAATGGAGATACTTCCAACTTTGCACCCGGATTCGTCGTGCCGATGCCGACATTCCCACCATTCGCAATCACTAAGCCATCTCCCGCAGCATCTCCATACATCTGCAAATAACCATAATCATCTGAATTGTTAAATCCTAAAACCAATGCATCATCATTTGTTGCCGATTGTCCCACAAAAATTTCTGCTGTTGCCGTCCCTCCTGAACTATAAAATCCTGCTACCTTTGCTGGATTTGAGACTCGATTAGATGTGACTTGCAATATTGGAACTCCTCCATAACTATCTCCATCTGCATCTACTTCTAACCTTGACATTGGACTCGTCGTACCGATGCCAACATTGCCGTTGTCTAATACGACTAAATGTTCAGTTGATATTACTTCATCATTTGAGCCAATCATGAATTGTCCAGCATTTCTACCAATATAACTAAATGTGTTGTTGCCAGAATCAGATTCATATAATTTTAAATGTGAATGACTTGAATTAATCTTAACTCTGTTTCCAGTTTCTAGTGATGTGAAAGCCGTTAAATTTGTTACTGGTACACCAATTCCTACTTGAATTTGATCATTGGTCGAAGCAATAACAAAATCATCTCCATCCTCACCATCTGAATCCACATCTATATGTAATTTTGCTCCCGGACTAGTCGTCCCAATACCGACATTACCAACATGATCAATAGTCATTCTATCTTGTACATTATCTATTCCCCTTGTTCTAAAACGCAAATCAGACAATCCTGTATCAAAATCTCTAACAAATGCTCTCACTTGTGAATTCCCATTTTCTGCTGAATCTTCTGTTTGAAACGATATCAATCCCATTGTATCATCTGTTGTTAATGTGCCAGATCTATTAATCTGAACAGAATCTGCTACATCAGTCAATAAATGTAATGGACGAATCGGATCCGTCGTCCCTATACCGACATTCCCATCAACCGTTCCCATCAATACATTACCTCTTCTAAATTCAAAATCATTATCGTCATAAACAAAAGCCTGTTGCGTTAACGAATTTTGAATAGCTATAGATTTTTCACTAGCAGTTTGCAAAATAGTATTTTGAGATGAATCAGAAGCTCCAATAACCATATTATTCAAACCAGCCGAAAGCAGAAAGCCATTCATGAGTATCTGACCATCAGCAACATCTAAGCTTGCCTGCGGATTCGTCGTACCAATACCGACATTCCCACTTGGTCCATCAATTTTAATATCTGGCGTTGACCTACTACCTAAATTACCATATAACCCAATACCATCATCTGTTTTATTTACTACTGACAGTTGATTATTTATCCCTGATCCATCTCCTATCCAACTAGTTTGTACGCCATCACTTCCCATAAAAACTAGTGATGTTGCTAATGCCCCCTCTGTGGAGAGCGAATCATTATCAGATAGAATAATAGCAGGAGAGTCTGAAGATATCTCTAATTCCGTTAATGGTTCTGTCGTCCCAATACCGACTCTCCCATTCTCCACATCCGGATAAATCAAACTTCCAATTCGTCCATTTTCTTGTTGCCCACTAGGAGCATCTGGCCAACTAATAGCCATCGCCGTCCCAGAAACAATAGTCAAACCGAGAATAAATTTCGATGTTGTGTTCATTTTGATTAAGTTAAAAATACCTACTGATCAAAAAAATTGTATCAGATATCAAAAATAAAAGAAACAAACTTACTGTTTTTATGTAGCAGAAAAACAAATAACATTGTTAATTACCATTAATTCGATTCCGAATGAAATAAAACAAAATCAAAAAGCGTTCCGAGATTCTTTTGAGCATAATCAAACGCAATTGTTTTTACACGTGACCCTGCCGTCCCTGTGGAGATAATATTGACCCTCTCTGGTGCCATTTTAGAGATATTTTGAAATGTAAATTTTAGGGCAAAACTATCATCTAAATTTGTAGCGGAAAAGAAACAGGTTTGTTGATCAGCTGGAGATAATTCCGCAAAAAAATCCGAAACTAATGTATTGGGAGCAATTATTCCATTTTCATCAATTTTTTTTCCATCCTGACCAGAAAAACCAATAAAATCCCCAACTCCATTATCTCCAGATATGGAAACTGTTTTTTGTGATCCTGATACATATTTCGTACATAATATTTTCCATTCCCATACCTTGGCTGGAATAACAGGAGGCACTCCCAAATACTCTACCTTTGTATCCCATTCTCCTACGGGATACAAATCGGTTCCCGGTAATGGCTCTATATCTTTAAGCAGTTGGAATTTTGTATTTCCCAGAGGTGACAACACAAAATCAAAATTGTCTACCAGATTCTTAACATTTAACAATGTTCTAGATCCATTCCCCATATCTATAACAAAATCTTCAATAAATTCTACCGGACTATCTTTGAGCATAACCAATGATTTTTCGACTCCAGACTCAGCCGCATAATAAGCCTGCTCAGAAAACACCAGATCAGTACTAATCTGTAACTCTCTAGCAAAAACATGAAGCAGATTTAACCCAATTGTCATAATAACTCCGCCAAGAACAAGAGCCGTGATGAGAATAGAGCCTGATGATTTGTGGGACATGAGAGGATTTAGAGTATTTAGTATCAATAAACGAATAGGAGCGAGTAATTTTCAAAGTAAGTGCTTAATGTATATTCCTCCACGCGGAAGGCGAGAGGCCAGGTGGGGTATGGACAACAATTCCATTTTTTTGTCTTAATTTTTTGTGTTGTGATTGATTTATAACCTCTTCCATAACTATAGAATTAATTTTGAAATAATTTTCATACCCCCTCTCTCTCCCCCTACCTCATCAAATGAATTCTAAATTAGGGGGAGAATACAAATTGTGAGTATTTCAATAATAGTTTACATTCATCTTTTCAAAAGCCATCACATTCGATTCCAGTTAGAAATTAATTTCATCAGAAAGTTTGATCATTGATACAATTGATAATTAAATGCCCATCCACCGTAATCGGAATTAAGAAGCTCGCACACAGTTTAAGATTTATTTAGCATAGAAATAGTTGATATAAGTTTTAGAACTATGAAGGTGGAAAAATTGAAAATTGGTAATTGATAATTTATTAAAAAACTTATCTAAAAGTCCTACCTATATACTCTCGATGATATTGTCGTCTGTAATACCTGATGTACTTGTGGTAAATTTTTGGCTTCCGCTCGAAAATAAACGGTTACTTTAGGTTGTAATTGCACTTCTTGATCAGCTTTGTTTTCATGCAGGGAAGGATCTTTTGTGGGAGTCACTTTAAACACGAAATTTGTTACTTTAAATATATCTGACATCAATGGCGCATTATTCATAGTCAATTTATCATCAATAATTTCAAATACATTATCATCTCCCACACACAATTTTTGAGACGAAAGAATACTGACGCCATTGCATTCACCAGTAACTTCATATGCATTATAATCTATGGAATAAGACCTAATCTTGTCTGCAATTCGAATCAGAGAAAAATGCATTTCTTTTTGTAATTGCCTACTCGCATCAGTTATTTGTCGCATTTTGATCATTTGCCAACTTGCCGCTAAAACAGAGGACAACACCATCCCAGAAATCACAATCCCCACAAGGATTTCTATAAGAGTAAATGCCCGCTGTTTATTTAATTTAATCATATCAATAGACTCAATAAAAACTATAGAATTTTAATGCTGTTTCCAATCGGTTAAAACTTCAGATATGGTTATTTTTTCAATATTCCCACTTTCCAACCAAGTTGTAGTACAAGATATTTTGATCTCGTCTGATTCAGGAACTGTTTTTTGAGAGGTTAGTGTCCGACGAAATTTTGAAGATTCGCCAGTAATCCATGTAAATTGAGGTACAGGATCTACACTGTAAAGAAGCGCAAGTTCCATTCCCAGATTATTATGACACGAAACATTTGGTGCCGTAAAATCCGGATCCGTAACCCGTAGTACAAATTGATTATTAAAATTATTGAGATTATCAAATGCACAATCCCAAGGAAGATTTTGACGCCATGCAGAATCTCTCACATTTCGACCTAATTCCAGACACTCCTGATTAAGATACGTCGCCATAAACCGATTCTGATTTTTTGTATTTGTCTGAATGGCAAATATAAATAATGATGATCCCGCAAAAAGAGTAATACTCAAAATCGCAATCAAAACGATTGTCTCGAGAAGCGTAACACCAGGCCTTTTAAAACACATTATTTTATATAATTTTTAGATTTTTATGATTTTTCTATGAATCCAGATTTCTTATAGATTTTTATACTTTTCGTCCCCCCTCCACCTTTAATCTCAATGTCCAGATCTTCACTTATTTTTTCAGTCCCATCATCGTTAAAGAACTTTAAATCACCATGAGGTGGAAAAAAACGCACATCAAAACTC